>NZ_JBHVHQ010000113.1:0-14552 GCF_042800135.1 Streptomyces sp. NPDC057654
GGAGCCTCCACCGTGTCGTCCTCAGCCGATCTCCTCATCACCGGGGCCCGCGTCCGCACCCTCGACCCCGACCGGCCCACCGCCTCCGCCGTCGCCGCCCGCACTATGGCCCCACAGGGCAACCCTCACGACAGCAACGCGCGCCAGCGCTCGGCCGACTCCATCATGTCGACGATGACGCGCTCCAGGAACGTCCCCTCCCTGGTCAGCCGCCGTCCCACCGGCGTATCGCGGCCGAACGTCTCCGCCGCGGCCATCGCGGCCCGCGCCACCTCGATGGTCTGCCGCGCGCTGATCATGATCGCGTTGTACGGGGCGTCGGCGTCGACCACGTAGATGTCGCGGCGGCGCCGCGGGTCGCGCTCGCGCCGTACGTAGCCCTGCTCGACCAGATAGTTGACGGCCACGGAGACGGAGGCCGGGCTGACGTTCAGCTTTCGGGTCAGTTCGGCGGCCGTGCGGCGGCCGTCCTTGGAGAGCAGCAGGTCGACGTGGATGCGCGCGGTGATCCTCGGCAGTCCGGAGCGGACCGCCAGTTCGATGATCTCTCCCTCCGCGATCTTCTCTTCCTCCGCGACGCCGTTCGGGGTGCTGGGCGCGCCGAGGAGGGACGGCACACCCCGCCGCGCCCGCTGGACCGTCGCCCGGTGCGCCTGCTGGGGGCGGTAGCCGCTGGGGCCGCCGTTGCGGGCGACCTCCCGGCTGATCGTCGAGGTCGGCCGGTCCAGCCGCCTGGCGATCTCGGCGTACGAGCGTCCGTCCGCCAGCCCGGTCGCGATGCTCTGGCGGTCCTGCTGGGTCAACCGTCCTCCTGGCATGTCGGCAGTATTGCCTTCGCCTCCTTTCATTGCAACGCTCCGTTGCGTTCGCATTCAGCGTCATTGCATCAATTTGCCGCCGCCCACCTGCACTTACCTACTTTTACAGATTGACGGGTCCGCTCGCTCGCCGTAGCTTTCGACATATCGAAAACGCGTAATATCGCGAGATGAGGAATGGCCATGAGTGATTCCCTCCCCACCCCCATGACGCTCCCTACAGCCCGCCCCTCCGGCTGCCCCTTCGCCCCGCCGCCCGAGCTGACCGAAGCCCATCAACGCGGCCCCGTCACCCCGCTCATCCACCCCGGCGGCGTACCGGGCTGGCTGATCACCGGATACGACCAGGTCAGGTCGGTACTGGCCGACTCCCGGTTCAGCGCCCGCAAAGAGCTCATGAACGTGGTCGACTTCGAGATTCCGCCCGCCCCGCCCGGCGAGTTCCTCCTCACGGACGAGCCGCAGCACAGTCGCTACCGGAAGCCGCTGGTGGGCAAGTTCACCGTGCGGCGGATGCGGATGCTGACCGAGCGCATCGAGCAGGTCACCGCCGACTGCCTGGACGCCATGGAGAAGGCCGGGCCGCCGGCGGACCTGGTGACCGCGTTCGCCAAGCCCATCCCCGCCATCGTGATCTGCGAGCTGCTGGGCGTGCCGTACGAGGAGCGGGGCTCGTTCCAGAAGCAGGTCGAGTCGTTCATGAGCGGGGAGACCACGGACGAGGAGCTGATCGCGGCCTACACCGCGACCCAGGAGTACCTCGCCGAACTGGTCGCCGCCAAGCGCGCGCACCCCACCGACGACGTACTCAGCGAACTCACCGACAGCGACAGCGACCTCGACGACGAGGAACTGCGGGGCATCAGCCTGATCCTGCTCGCCGCCGGGCTCGACACGACCGCGAACATGCTGTCGCTGGGCACCTTCGCCCTTCTCCAGCACCCCGCCCAACTCGCCGCGCTGCGCGCCGATCCCACGCTCACCGGACAGGCCGTGGAGGAGCTGTTGCGCTATCTGAGCGTCGCCAAGTCGTTCATGCGTACGGCCCTGGTGGACGTCGAGCTCGGCGGCCGGACCATCAAGGCCGGCACCACGGTCGTCCTCTCGTACCACACCGCCAACCGCGACCCCGAGCGCTTCCCCGACCCCGACGTGCTCGACCTCGGGCGGAAGTTCAGCGGGCACCTGGCCTTCGGCCACGGCATCCACCAGTGCCTGGGCCAGCAGCTGGCCCGCGTCGAGATGGGCGTCGCGTTCACCGCGCTCTTCAAGCGCTTCCCCACGCTGCGCCTGGCCGTACCCGCCGAGGACGTCGCCCTGCGCCCGGAGACCGCCGACATCTACGGGGTGAAGAGCCTCCCGGTCGCCTGGGACGTATGAGATACGAAGTCAGCGGGCCAGGGAGACAGCGAACGGTTGGGAGAAACCACGGCGGCGCAGGACGTGCGGCACCAGGAGGATCAGTGCCTCGGTCGCGCGGGCGGTGGTGATGTCGCCTAGATCCTCGATCCATTCGGGCCGCCATCCCAGATCGGCGAGGAGAGCGGCGGCTACGGCCTTGGCGTCCGCGTCGTCGCCGGAGAGGTAGGCGGTGGGCGGGGTGGAAAGGGCGGCCGGGTCGGTCATCACCGGGAAGAACATGGTGTTGAGCGTCTTGACGACGCGGGTTGCGGGCAGGGCCTGCTGAAGTCGCTCGGCGAGGCTGCCGCTGGGGTAGCAGAGGTCGGCGGGGAGCCCGTCGGGGCCGTGGGTGGTCGCGTTGGAGACGTCGATGAGGATCTTGCCCGCCAACTCGGTCCGCAGGGCCGCCATGCGCGCCAGGGCGCTGTCCCCCGGCGTGGCATTGACCACGATGTCGGCGACGGCTGCCGTGGTCTGCTGGTCGGCGAGGCGGATCGTCCCGTCCGTACCGTCCCCTTGGGCGGCCTCTGCCTCCGTGAACTCCGTGAGCTCCGTGAGCGGCCTCCGGTGGCCGAGGGTGACCTCGCGGCCGGCCGCCGCGAGCTTGCGGGCGAGTGCGCCGCCTACGTGACCCGCGCCGAGGATGCCGATGGTGGTGGGGGTAGGGGTGGGGGTGGTCATGGTGGAGTGCTCCTTCGTTGCCTGATTGATTGATTGACTACAAAGTGGGTTCAGGTGATCGTCGACAGCGCCGCTACCGCCGCGCCATGAATGCCGGGGGCCGCCGCCAGGAAGTCCGGGCTCGCCAGGCTCCACGGAGCGCCGCGCACATCGGTGACCTCTCCCCCGGCCTCCGCGACCAGCAGAGCCCCGGCCACCAGCCCCGACCGCACATCGGAGAACTGCCAGAAGGCGTCCATACGGCCGGCGGCGACATGTATGAGCTGCAAGGTGGCGGGCACGGAGACCCGTACGACGAGGCCGTCCGCCAGCATCCGCGCCACGGACGAGCCGACCCGGCGGAACGTGTCCGCGTCCTCCCCCGGCCGGGCCTGGCCCGTGCCGGTGAGGGCCGCGCCCAGTTCGGTCTTGGCCGATACCCGCAGCGGCACACCGTTCAGCCAGGCGCCGCCGCCCGCGACCGCCGTGTAGTCGTCGCCGGTCAGCGGCAGATGGACGACCGTGAGGACCGGCGCGTTGTCGCGTACGAGGGTGGCGGTGACGGCCCAGTCCGGCATGCCGTGGACGTGGTTGATGTTGCCCTCGGCCGGGTCGGTGACCCACCACTCGCCCGGCGGCAGCGCACCGCCTGCGAGTTCGTCGTCGGCCCAGCCCGCGCCCGGCCGGGCCGCCGTCAGCGGCGTCTTCAGGACGTCGAGCACCGCGTCGTCGTTGGCGTGGATCGCCGCGACGATCTCGTCGCCGGTGACGGCACGGGCCTGGGGTACGTACCGCTCGCGCAACCGGTCACCGGCGGCGCGGACAGCGGCGGTGACCTCGCCCAACAGGGCCTGGTCGAGGGCAGGGGCGGAGGGCATGGGGTGCTCCCGGAGGGATGAGGAAGGGATGAGGAGGGGATGAGGAGGGGATGAGGAGGGGAAGGCGGACTGCGCCTGTCCCTCGAACGTAGGCACCCCGCCGATTAACAGCAAGTGCATGCTCGTAAGCTCTAGCCTTACTCACATGCAACTGGATCTGAACCTGCTCACCGCGCTCGACGCACTCCTGGAAGAGGGCAGCGTGGCCGGCGCTGCCGAGCGCCTGCACGTCACGGCCCCGGCGATGAGCCGGACCCTGGGACGTATCCGCCACGCCACCGGGGACCAGATCCTCGTCCGCACCGGACGGACGATGGTCCCGACCCCGCACGCGCTCGAACTACGCGCGCAGGTCCACGACGTCGTCCAGCAGGCCCATCAACTCCTCAGCCGTGAAAGGGAGTTGGATCTGGCGACGCTGGACCGTACGTTCACCATCCGCTGGCACGACGCACTGGCCGCGGCCTGCGGCCCCGCCCTGCTCGCCGCGGTCCACCGGCAGGCCCCCGGCGTGCGGCTGCGCCTGCTGGCCGAGTCGGGGTCGGACACCCCGGAGCTGCGGCGCGGCGAGATCGATCTGGAGTCGAGTTCCGCCGAGCCCTCGGCGCCCGGCATCCGCCACCAGCTCATCGGCGAGGACCACCTCGTCGCGGCGGTCCGCCCCGGCCACCCGCTCCTGGCCGGCGGGCCGCTCGCCCCCGAGCGTTACGCCACGGCCGAACACGTCACCGTCTCCCGGCGCGGACGTCTGCGCGACCCCGTCGATGACGCCCTCGCCGTCCTCGGCCTCGAACGCCGCGTCATCGCCGCGGCCCCGAGCACGGCGGCGGCCTTCCCCCTCGTCCTCGGCACGGACCTCGTCGTCACCGTCCCCCGCGCCGTCACCGGCCCCGCTCTGCGGGACGCGGGCCTGCGCACGCTGCCCCTGCCCCCGCCCCTCGCCATGCCGCCCATTCCCCTGTACCTGGTCTGGCATCAGCGCCATGACAACGACCGCGCCCACGCGTGGCTGCGCGCCCGTGCCCGGTCGGCGGTACAGGCCCTGTTCGACCGCTGATGCGGCAGCGCGGGGGTTGCGGCGGTACGGGCGCCCGTACGTACGCCAACGGGCCCCCGCCCCGACGGAGAAGTCGGTGCGGAGGCCCGTAGAGCCGTAAATCGTGAGCGGGAAGCGTCAGACGCGCTCGGACTCGCGGTCCGCGCTCTGTGCGCCCTCGTCCTTCGTCCCCTCCGCCGCGGCCTTCTTGCGGCCCGGCAGGAGGAAGGCGACGATCACCGTGCCGACGCCCAGCACGACCGCGCCGACGACGCTGGTGTGGGCGACCGAGTCGGAGAACGCCGAGCGCACGGCGTCGGCGAAGGACGCGCCCTGCTGCGCGCCGAGCTTGGCGGCGAGTTGCTCGGAGACGGCCAGACCCGCGCCGACCGAGTCCTGTGCGACGGAGAGGACCTTCTCCGGTATCTGCGCCCCGGCCGCGGCCGACTTGGCCGCCGCGTCGGCGAGGTTGTCGGAGTAGGTGTTGGCCAGCACCGTGCCGAGCACGGCGATGCCGAGCGAGCCGCCCAGCTCGATGGAGGTGCTGTTGACCGCGCCGCCGATGCCGAGCTGGTCCTCCGGGAAGGAGCCCATGATGGCGTTGGTGCAGGGCGACAGGGACAGGCCGATGGCGAGGCCGAGGACGATGAGGGGGATCACGAAGTCCCCGTACGTCGAATGCGCGTCGACCCGCGTGAGCAGGGCGATGGCGACCGTGCCGACGGCCATGCCGAGCGCGACCGTGACCTTCATGCCGAACTTCGGCGTGAGCAGGGCCGTCAGCGCGCCGCCGACGAACACCGCGCCGGCCAGCGGCAGCATCCGCACACCGGTGTCCAGCGGCGAGTAGCCGAGGACGAACTGGAGGTGCTGGGTCAGGTAGTAGAACGCGCCGAAGACGGCGAGGAAGAAGAGCGCGACGGCGAGCGTGGACCCGGCGAAGGCGCGGCGCGCGAAGCGGCGGACGTCCAGGACCGGGCGCGGGTGGCGCAGCTCCCAGAGGATGAAGCAGACGAGGCCGACGGCGGCGACGACGGCGGCCGTGATCGCGGCGGCGCCCCAGCCGAAGTGCGGGCCCTCGATGATCATGTAGATGAGCGAGCCGACCCAGATGACGGAGAGCAGCCCGCCGACGTAGTCGAGCCGGTCGCTGTGGCCCGCCTTGGACGGCGGCACGAGGAACAGCGCGCCGAGGATGCCGAGTACGGCGATCGGCACGTTGATGAGGAAGCTGGAGTTCCAGCTGTACTTCTCCAGCAGCGCGCCCGCGACCAGCGGACCGGCGGCGATGCCGAGGCCCGCGGTGGCGGTCCAGATGGTGATGGCCTTGGCCCGTTCGGCGCGCGGGAAGGTCGCGGCGAGCAGCGACAGCGTGGCGGGCATGACGAAGGCCGCGCCGATGCCCATCAGCGCGCGCGAGACGATCACCGCGCTGGAGCTGTCGGCGAGCGCTCCCGCGACCGAGGCGACGCCGAAGACGACGAGGCCGAGCACGAGTGCGCCGCGGCGGCTGTACTTGTCGCCGATCGCGCCGAGCAGCAGCATCAGCGCGGCGTACGGGACCGTGTAGCCGTCGATGACCCACTGGAGGTCGGCGCTGCTCAGGTTCAGGTCGATGGTCATGTCGGGGGCGGCCACCGTCAGGGTGGTGTTCGCCATGACGATGATCAGCAGGCTGAGGCAGAGCACCCCCAGCGCGGCCCAGCGCTTTCCGTACGGCCGGTCCATCTTCTCGACCGGCGTCGACATGACGACGCGCATCCGGACACCTCTCATGATCCGGGGCCGGGCCCCGGGTAGTTGATATTGCACAGCACTGTGCAATTACACAGCGGTGTGCAATGTACTCTGCTGCACAGGCGTGTGCAAAATGGAGGGGTGGGCACGCCCGGAGCAACCAGCGGCACGCCCCCGGAGAATGGGCGGCCACACGCGTGCCCCGCGCCGCACGGGGACGAGGACGCCGACCGAGGAGCCGCACCACCATGACCACACTCAGCAGCCGTGCCTCCGCCAACCGCCGCCGCATCATGGACATCGCCCTCGCCGAGCTGGTGCGCAATCCGGACGCGTCCATGGACCACATCGCACGCGCCGCCGGGGTCGTGCGCCGCACCGTGTACGGGCACTTCCCCAACCGCGAAGCGCTGATCACCGCGCTGACGGACGCCGCCGTCGAGGACGTCTCGCACGCCTTCGCGGCCGGTATGGCGGATGCCGCCCCCGCCGACGCCGCCCCCGGCCCCCCGGCCGACCGGGCGCTCGCCCGCGCCACCCTCTCCGTCTGGGAATCCGCCGACCGCTACCGGCTCCTCGTCGCCCTCGCCCAGCGCAGCGTCACGGACGCGGGCATCCGGGCCCGCCTGGAGCCCGTACGGCTGAAGGCCGCGGGCCTCATACAGCGCGGGCTGGACGACGGCGCGTTCAGCTCCCCGCTCACCTCGCGCGCCCTCGCGCACGTCTACGAGCACACGCTCTTCGGGCTCATGCAGGCGGTCAACGAGGGCGCGCTGCCCGCCGAGACGGCGGGCGTCGCCGCCGCGACCACGGTGCTGGCCACGGCGGGCGTCGCCCCGGCCCGCGCGGCGGAGGCGGTGACGGAGGCCGTACGGGAGGCGACGGCGGCGGCTGCGGGGACAGGTCCGGGTGCGGAGGCGCGTACGGGTGCGGAAGCTCGTACGGAATCGGCATCGGGCCCGGACGCTGACGCGGACGTGGCGAAGCCCCGCGGAACGGGGGCGTCAGCGGGGCTTCGCGATCAGGGGGTGCGAGGCAGAAGCACGTACGTGCTTTCCGTCCACGCACCGGCCGGGTATCCAGTGCGTCGCGCTTCACACACGGGCCAGGTCCGGCATTTTCACGAGCGACGGCCGGGGCGTCACACGGCGGCCGGCTCCTTCTCCATCCCGTTCGGGCCGCCCTCCGCCGCCTCCTTCGTCCCGCTGTACCCGTCGTCCACCAGCGTCGTCTCGTCGAACGGCAGCCGCCCGGCGAGCACTTCGCCCACCCGCGCCTTGTCGATCTCCTTGGTCCAGGTGCCGACGAGCACGGTCGCGACGGCGTTGCCCGCGAAGTTGGTCAGCGCCCGCGCCTCGCTCATGAAGCGGTCGATGCCGACGATGAGGCCGACGCCGTCGACGAGTTCGGGGCGGTGCGACTGGAGGCCGCCGGCGAGGGTGGCGAGGCCCGCGCCGGTGACGCCCGCCGCGCCCTTGGACGCGATGATCATGAAGAGGAGCAGCGAGACCTGCTGGCCGATGGAGAGGGGTTCGCCCATCGCCTCCGCGACGAAGATCGAGGACATCGTCAGATAGATGGCGGTGCCGTCGAGGTTGAAGGAGTAGCCGGTGGGGACCGTGATGCCGACAACGGGCTTGCTGACGCCGAGGTGTTCCATCTTCGCGATGAGCCGCGGCAGCGCGGACTCCGAGGACGAGGTGGAGAGGATCAGCAGGAACTCCCGTGCCAGGTACTTCAGCAGGGCGAAGATGCTGACTCCGGCGACGAGCCGCAGGATCGTGCCGAGCACGATGATCACGAACAGCAGGCAGGTGATGTAGAAGCCGACCATGATGACGGCGAGCGACTTGAGCGCGTCCACGCCCGTCTCGCCGACGACCGCCGCCATCGCGCCGAACGCGCCGACCGGGGCGGCCCACATGATCATGGCCAGGACGCGGAAGACGAGCCGCTGGAGGTGGCCGATGCCGCGCAGGACGGGTTCACCGCTCGCGCCGAGGGCCTGGAGGCCGAAGCCGACGAGGAGGGCGACCAGGAGGGTCTGGAGGACCTCGCCCTTGGTGAAGGCGGAGACCATGGTGGTGGGGATGATGCCGAGGAGGAAGTCGACGGTGGAGTCGCCGCCCTTGGCCTGCGCCTCGCCCGCGTGCCGTACGGACTCGGTCAGGTGCAGTCCGCTGCCGGGTTCGAGGATGTTGCCGACGAGGAGCCCGATGGCGAGGGCGACGGTCGACATGAGCATGAAGTAGCCGAGCGCCAGGCCGCCGACCGCGCCGACCTTGGCCGCCTTGCGGACCGATCCGACGCCGAGCACGATCGTGCAGAAGATGATCGGCGAGATCATCATCTTGATCAGATTCACGAACCCGGTGCCGAGCGGCTTCAGCTCCACGGCGACGCCGGGGGCGGTGAACCCGACGAGGATGCCGAGGAGCACGGCGGCGATGACGGCGATGTAGAGGTAGTGGGTCCGGTCCTTCTTCGTGCTCTTCGTACGGGCCTGCTCGGGCCCGTCCGGGGACGTCGCCGGTGACGGCGGCTGCGGCGGTGTCTGCGCTGACACGGTGGTGCTCCTCGGTGTACGGCGTGCGGCTCTGGCGGCCCGCGCTCTCCCGATGAGTGATGAGTGGGGCCCCGCAGACTATGCACCCGTCTGTGACCGCGGTCACCCTTGCGTGCATTACGTTCACGGCGCGGGCGCGAGGCAGACTGTCGGCCATGCGCGCACCCCGCATACCCGGCATACCCCGCCCCCGCAGCCTGGCCGGCCAGCTCTTCGCGATGCAGATCGTGCTGGTCGCCGCTGTGGTGGCCGGGTGCGCGTTCTTCGCGTACGCCACGGGGCGGGGGCAGGCCGAGGACGCGGCGCGCCGCCAGGTGACGGCGACGGCCGCGGCGGTGGCGGGCGCGCCGTCCGTACGGGCCGCCGCCGGGTCCCCCGATCCGAGCGCGGCGCTCCGGCCGTACGCGGAACGGGTGCGGCGCGACGCCGGGGTCACGTTCGTGACGATCATGGACCCGCACGGAACGCGCTGGACGCACCCCGACGCGGCCCGCATCGGCCAGGAGTTCCTCGGCCACACCGGGCCGGCGCTGCGCGGGAAGGCGTTCTCCGAGACGTACACGGGGACGCTCGGGCCGTCCGTACGGGCGGTGGCGCCGATCCGTTCCGGGGCGCGGATCACGGGGCTGGTGAGCGTCGGCATCACGGTGGACGAGATCAGCGCCGAGGTGCGGCGGCAGGTCGTCGCGCTGCTGGGGGTGGCGCTGGGGGCGCTGGCGCTGGGCGGCGTCGGCACGTACGTCGTCAACGCCAGGCTGCGGCGGCATACGCACGGCATGAACGCGGGCGAGCTGAGCCGGATGCACGACTACCACCAGGCCGCGCTGCACGCGGTGCGCGAGGGGCTGATGATGCTGGACGGCGAGCGCCGCATCGCCCTCGTCAACGACGGCGCGCGCGACCTGCTGGGGCTCACCCCCGACGCCGTCGGACTGCACGTCACCGCCCTCGGCCTGCCGGCCCCGCTCACCGAGACGCTCCTGGCGGCGGGCCCGTGCGTGGACGAGCTCCATCTGACGGCCGACCGGATCGTCGTCGTCAACACGTCGCCGGTCAGCGGCGGGGAACGCAGCGGCACGGTCGTCACCCTGCGGGACCACACCGAACTCCAGGCGCTGTCGGGCGAGTTGGACTCCGTACGCGGCTTCGCCGAGGCGCTGCGCTCGCAGGCCCACGAGGCGGCCAATCGGCTGCACGCCGTGGTGTCCCTCATCGAACTCGGCCGCGCCGACGAGGCCGTCGACTTCGCCACGGCGGAACTGGAGCTGGCCCAGGCGCTGACGGACCAGGTCGTGGCGGCCGTCGCCGAGCCCGTGCTGGCGGCCCTGCTGCTGGGGAAGGCGGCCCAGGCGAACGAGCACGGGGTGGAGCTGACGCTGACTCCGGAGAGCCATATCGATGACGGGGTGCTGCCGGCGGAGCTGCCGGCGCGGGACTTGGTGACGATCCTGGGCAACCTGATCGACAACGCCGTCGACGCCAGTGCGGCTGCGCCGCAGCTTGCGTCCTTGGGGGTGGCTCCGGGTGTGGACGCGGGTGCGGGTGGGGGTGCGGGTGGGGGTGCGGCCCCCTCCCCCGAGCCCGCCGACCGGCGGTGCGTCACCGTGACTGTTCGTGCCGACGGCGGGCAGTTGCTGTTGCGGGTGGCGGATACCGGGCCGGGCATTGATCCGGCGGCGGTCGACGAGGTGTTCCGGCGGGGGTGGAGCACCAAGGCGCCGGGGCGGGGGCTGGGTTTGGCGCTGGTGCAGCAAGCCGCACGGCGCAACGGCGGGGGTGTGAGCGTGGCGGCGTCGGCGGGTGGTGGGGCCCAGTTCACGGTGCTGCTGCCGTTGCGCGGCGACGGCGTGAGTACGAGCAGCCGGCCCATTCCCGTAGGAGACCCCCGATGAGCACACCGCCGCCCGTGGACAATGAGCACCAGCCGATCCGGGTCCTCGTCGTGGAGGACGACCCGCTCGCGGCCGACGCGCACGCGCTGTACGTACGGCGCGTGCCGGGGTTCGCCGTGGCGGGGGTGGTGCACTCGCGGGCGGACGCGTCGCAGTTCCTCAAGCGGGCGGCGGTCGACCTGTTGCTGCTGGACCTGTTCCTGCCCGACGGGCACGGGCTCCAGCTCGTACGGTCGCTGCGCGCGGCCGGGCATACGGCGGACGTCATAGCGGTGACGTCGGCGCGCGACCTGGCGGTCGTACGCGAGGGCGTCTCGCTCGGCGTGGTGCAGTACGTACTGAAGCCGTTCACCTTCTCCACCCTCCGCGACCGGCTCGTGCGCTACGCGGACTTCCGCGCCGCCGCCGGGGAGGCGAGCGGCCAGGACGAGGTGGACCGCGCCCTCGCGGCGCTGCGCGCGCCGCAACCGGCCTCCCTGCCGAAGGGGTTGAGCCTGGACACGCTCCAGACGATCACCGAGGCGCTGCGCGCGGCCGGCGCGGACGGACTCTCGGCGGGCACGGCGGCGACCGCCGTCGGCATCTCCCGGATCACGGCCCGCCGCTATCTGGAGCACCTCGTGCACACGAGCCGCGCCGCCCGCACCCCGCAGTACGGGCACGTCGGCCGCCCTGAACTCCGTTACCGGTGGCTGTCCCAGATGTGACGCTACGGGGCGACGCCCAGCGCCGCGCAGGCGCCGGCCACCGCCGCCCGCCGCAGTTCCTCCCTCGGCACGTCCGGGAACTGGAGCGTGCAGTCCTGTATCCCGCCGATGGCGATGGCGGCCCTGGTGGCCTGTTCCAGCGTGGGTTCGGGGCCGTACAGCAGCTTCCCCAGCCGCCTGCGCCAGCCCATCGCGCGGTCCACCAGGCCCAGATCGGCGAGTGTCGTCAGCTCGTTGAGCATGAGCGTCATCTCGGCGCGGTGGTGGTAGTGGAAGTCGAAGTAGCTCTCCAGCAGGACCCGGGGATCCACCTCGGCCAGCGCCTCGTGCCCCGCCAGGAACGCCTCTTCCTCGTCGATGATCGCCTGCACGATGCTGCGGACCAGTTCTTCGCGTGAGGAGAAGTGGTAATAGAGCGCAGGCTTCGTGATGCCGAGCCGGTCGGCGATGTCCTGGAGGCTGGTCCGCTGCACCCCTTGCCGGGTGAAGAGTTCGCGGGCGACCGCCAGAATCCGCTGCTTGGTGTCGGTCGGGCGGGGGCGAGGGCCGGGGCGGGGGCGAGACGGCATGCCGCGACCCTATCCGACTTAACGGTAGGTAAGTACGATGCTCTTACCTACCGTTAAGTAAGGAGACGGATCATGCAAGTCCTCATCTCCGGCGCCAGCGTCGCCGGTCCGGCACTGGCGTACTGGCTCACCCGGTACGGCCACTCCGTCACCGTCGTCGAACGCGCCCCGTCGCTGCGCAAGACCGGCGGCCACGCGGTCGACCTCTTCCACCCCGCGATGGACATCTCGGAGCGGATGGGCGTGCTCCCGCGCGTCGAGGAACACGCCACCGGCGCGCACCGGATGACCCTCCGCCGCGAAGGCGCCCGACGGCCCGTACGGGTGGACCTCACCAAGATCTTCAGCGCCACTTCCGAACGGCACGTCGAGATCATGCGCGACGACCTCAGCGAGATCTACTACGACGCCACGCGCGACGACGTCGAGTACGTCTTCGACGACTCGATCACCGAGATCCCGCCCGGCCCCGACGGCGAAGTGCGGTTCGAGAACTCCGCGCCGCGCCGCTTCGACCTCGTCGTCGGCGCGGACGGGCTGCACTCCAACGTCCGCCGCCTCGCCTTCGGCGACGAAACCCGCTTCGGCCACTTCATCGGGGCGTACTTAGGGGTGCTGACCGTGCCCCGCCACCTGAGCAACGACGGCGAACTCCTCATCCACGTCGGCGTCGGCCGCACCGCCGGCATCTACGGCGCGCGGCACCTCGACGACGCGCGGGCGCTGTTCCTCTTCCGCAGCGAACGCGAACTCGACTGCCACTACCGCGACACGCCCCGCCAGAAGGACCTGCTGCGCGGCGCGTTCGCCGGGCTGCACCCGGACGTGGACCGCTGGCTGGCCGAACTCGACCGCACCCCGGCCTTCTACTTCGACTCGATCACCCAGCTCCGCATGGACACCTGGTCGCGGGGCAGGGTGACGCTCGTCGGGGACGCGGGCTACTGCCCCGGCCCGGCCGTCGGCGGCAGCACCACCCTGGCCGTCGTCGGCGCGTACGTCCTCGCCGGGGAGCTGGCGCGGGCGGGCGGCGACCACGAACGCGCCTTCGCCGCGTACGAGCGCGCGATGGCGGACCACGCACACCACAGCCGCGAGGCCGCGCTGAGCGCGGCGAAGACCCTGATCCCCACCTCCCGCCTGGGCGCCTGGGGCTTCACCCAAGGCGCCCGCCTCCTCTCCAGCCTCCCTCCGACCCCCAGCCGCACCCTGGCCCGCCTCATCAGCAAGACCTCGCGCGTCTACGACGCCATGGCCCTGGACGACTATTCGCCCTCGCCGCAGGCGGCTCCCCGCTGAGCAGCCGCGACCGGCTTTTCAGGAGAGCGGGCGCCCCGGATCGCCGAGCCAGGCCGTCTGGCCGCTCTCCGTCACCGTCAGACCGAAGTCGAACAGCGAGGGCCGCCCGGCCTCGTCGCGCCACCAGGACGCGGCGGCGCGGGTCTCGTCGTAGAGGTCACGCGGCCCCCACTGGTACACGGACCCGCCGGTCGCGTAGGCCCAGGAGTCGGAACCGCACCACCAGTGGGCGTCGCCCTGCTCCCAGTGGGCGACGCCGGGCAGCCGCAGGCCGATGGCGAAGACGGCGTGCGGGTCGGTGAGGACAAGGCGTTCCACGCCGTCGTCGCGTACGGACTCGCGCGCCTCCACCCACGCCTCGTCGGTGAACAGCTCGCCGATCGGAGAGCGCGGGCGCTGGCCTCGTACGGTCATGAAGGTCATGGCCCCGGCGAACCGGCCCGACGCCGTGCCGTCCTCGACGGTGAGGCGGGCGAGGCCGTGGGAGCAGAACGCGGTACGGAAGGGCGTGAGGATCAGGCCGCCGGTGCGGGTCTGTTCGACCCACGCGTACGGGATGGTCAGCACGGCGGCGGTGGACAGTACCCGGTCGTAGGGGGCGCGCGACGGGTAGCCGGCCTCTCCGTCGGCGTGTACGGCGGTGACGTCGCCGTAGCCGGCGGCGGTGAGCGCGGTACGGGCTCCGGTGCTGAGCGTTTCGTCGATCTCGACGGTCACCACGCGATCGGCGCCGACGCGCTGGGCGATGAGGGCGGCGTTGTAGCCGGTGCCCGTACCGATCTCCAGGACGGTGTCCGTGGGGCGCGGGTCGGCTTCGGCGAGCATGCTCAGCACGGCGTTCGGGGCGCTGATGGAGCAGGTGGGCAGGGTGCCGACGCCGTTCGCGGGGGCGCGGCCGTCGTCGACCTGGGTGACGAGGCCGTCGCACGGGTCGTAGGCCATCGCGGCCCACCGCGCCGGATCGTCGGTACGGCCGAAGGCCCGGTAGC
>NZ_JBHVHQ010000114.1:0-14514 GCF_042800135.1 Streptomyces sp. NPDC057654
GGCTACGGCGCGCCGGGAAAGGTCCGACGGGGGAAATGAACAGCGGACATCAGCACGTTCCGAGCCGATTCTTCTCGTCGCTCCGCCATACGACCGAAGGAACGACCGAAGGAACCGACGAGAGGAGCCGGAATGCCCGAGTCCACGACAGGGGAAACAGAATCCAATTGCTTCGGGTGCGCCCCGCGCAATCCCATCGGACTGCACCTGGATTTCGAACGCCACGGTGACGTCTTCAGCACACGCGTCAAGCTCGGGACGGACTACGAATCGTTTCCCGGCGTCGTGCACGGCGGCATCGTCGCCTCGATCCTGGACGAGACGCTGGCCCAGGCGGTCTACCGCTCCGGCCGCGTCTCGGCCTTCACCACCGGGCTGCGCATCCGCTACGCGCGGCCGATGGAGACCGACACCGAACACACCGCCCACGCCGAGATCGTCAAGCGCGACGACATCTCGGTACGGGCCTCCGGCCGGGTCGAGACGGGCGACGGCGAGATCGTCGCCGTGGCCGACGGCACGTTCTATCTACTGACCGACGACGTGCTCGGGCAGAACTCCGAGCGCATACCAGCAGAACTCATCAAGGTGCTCCGCTCCGCCAACGGGCGAGCGCCACAGGGGGATTGATCATCATGGACGTCCGTACACGCGTCTGCGCCATCATCGGCGAGCAGTTGTCCGTACCGGCCGGCGAACTCACCCCGGACCGGCACTTCCGCTCCCTGCCGAACGTCGACTCGATGCGCATCCTCCAGATCATTCTGGAGACGGAGAAGGCCTTCGACATCGAGATCGACGACGACGCCACCTTCCGGCTCCAGACCATCGGCGAGTTCCACGACCTGGTCGAGCGGCTCTGCCGGGAAGGCGCCGCCACGTGACCATCACGGCGGCGCTGCGGGACGTGGCGGAGCGCGGCACCGGGCACGGCATCCGGCTGTTCCGCGGAGACGAGGAGCGCGACCGCGTCGGCTTCGACGAGCTGTACGCCGACGCGGGCCGGGTGGCGTGCGGGCTGCTGGAACGGGGGGTGCGGCCGGGCGAGCGGGTGGCCGTCGCGCTGCCCACCTCGCTCGACTTCGCCCGCGCGCTGTTCGGCGTGCTCGCGGCGGGAGCGGTGCCGGTCCCGGTGCCGCCCCCGGCCAGGTTCGCGTCACTGGAGATCCATATGCGGCGCATCGTCATCGCGATGCGCCAGTCGAAGGTCCGGTACGTGCTCACGGACGCCGCCCTGGGGAGCCTGCTGGGTCCGGTGCTGGGCGATGGCGGCGCTTCGGGGTCCGGCGAGTTCGACGTGCTGGACATCGCGGAAGTGCCGGCCGCCTCCCCCGTCCACGCCGACGTCGCCGCGGACGCCCCGGCGCTGGTCCAGTACACCTCGGGCACCAGCGAGGACCCCAAGGGCGTGGTCCTCAGCCACGCCAATCTGCTGGCGAACGTGGAGGCGATCACCAAGGGGATCGACCTCACCGACGCCGACGTGGGGTGCAGTTGGCTGCCGCTCTTCCACGACATGGGGCTGATCGGGACGCTGCTGTCGGCGGTGCTGGCGGGGGCCGAGACGCTCCTGATGCCGCCGGAGGACTTCCTGCGCGACCCCGGCCGGTGGCTGCGCGTCATCAGCCGCTACGGGGGGACGATCAGCGCCGCGCCCAACTCCGGCTATCTGCACGCCCTGCGCAAGGTCCCGGCCGAGGACGTGCGCGGACTCGATCTGTCCTCCTGGCGGCTGGCGCTCAACGGCGCGGAGCCGGTGGACGCCGAGCTGATGCGGCGGTTCTGCGCGCACTTCGCCCCGGCCGGTCTGCGGCCGACGGCGTTCCTGCCGGTCTACGGGCTGGCGGAGGGCTCGCTCGCGGTCACCATTCCGCCGCTCGACCGGGAGGTGCGGACCGTCTGGGTGCGGCGCGACATGCTCGGCGAGGGGATCGTGGAGTTCGGCGGCCGGGACAGCGGCCTGTGCCGGGAGATCGCCTCGGTGGGGGCGGCGGTCACGGGCACCAAGGTGCGGCTCGTGGGCGAGGGCGGCGGCGTGCTGCACTCGGACGCGGCGGTGGGCGAGATCCATATCCGCGGCGCGTCGGTGACGCGCGGCTACGAGGCCAATGAGCCGGCCACCCGCGCCACCGTCCACGACGGCGGCTGGGTGTCCACGGGCGATCTCGCCTTCCGCAAGGACGGCGAACTCTTCGTGGCCGGCCGCAAGAAGGAGATGATCATTGTCTTCGGGCAGAACTACTACGCCCACGACATCGAGTCCGTCGTCGGCCGGCTGCCGGGGGTGACGAACCACGGAGCGCTGGCGGCGGCCGTCCCGTTCGAGGACGGCGACGCTCTCGTCGTCATGGTGGAAACCAGGGAATCGGAGGCCTACGCTCGGTCCGAACTCGTCGCGCGCGTACGGTACGCCGTCTCCAGCGAACTGGGGATCACCCCTCGGGAAGTCGTCCTCGTGCAGAAGGGCCGACTGCCGCGCACGTCGAGCGGAAAGCTGCTGCGGCACGGAGCTCAGGCCGTCTACCAGCAGTGGGCCCCGGCCTCTCCGGGCTCGGAGCCGATCGTCACCACCGACCGAGTCAGCTTGGAGTAGGACGATGACCGCAGCCCCCAAGGACCCGGCCGCCCTGACCGCCACGGAGCGCGAAGAGCTCCTGCGCCGGTCGTGGATGGCCACCGACGGCCTCTGGTACTACCAGACCGCGCAGGCCGCCGGCATCGACGGCGCCAACGCGGCCAATATCCAGGTGGTGCGCGAGTTCGGCCGCCAGGAGATGCGGCGGCTGATGCGCAGCCTCGGCATCGAGAAGGTCGAGAGCGTCGAGCAGTACCGGACGCTCTTCGGCGCGGCCGTCGATCTCTACCTCGGTTCGCTGTTCGAGGCGGAGGAGTCCGTGGAGGGGGACGTGCACACCATGGACGTACGGGTGTGCTTCGCCTACAAGGGCGTCAAGAAGGCCGGCATCGACAAGGTCTACCACTGCGGTCCCGGTGAGCGGCTCACCGGCTGGCTTCAGGCCATGGAGATGCCGACCGCGCTCGAACCGGCCGTGGGCCTGTGCCAGATGGCCCACACCGGCAGTTGTTCGTACCGCCTCAAGGTGGTTCCGCCGTCCGGAGACTGACGCCCCTCCGCGGGCGCGCCGCGTCTTCCTCCGGAGCGAGCGGATCACGCGCGTCCCCGGGCGGGGCTCCCGCCCGGGGCATCGCTCCAATTGGGAGAACTCATGGATGACAATCGGTACGCGACCGTCCCGCGCGTCCCCGTACGCCTCTCGCCGGAGGGCGTCGACCAGCACGGGGAGAACGCGCGGCTGAGGGCGCTCGGGGCCGCGGTGGAGGTGGAGCTGCCGGACGGCGTCACGGCGTGGGCGGTCACCCGCCACGAGGAGCTCCAGCGGCTGCTGGGCGATCCGCGCGTCGTCAAGGATCTGGGCCAGTGGGGCGCGTGGCAGCGGGGCGAGGTGCCCGAGAGCTGGCCGATGCTGAGTTTCGTGTCGGTCCGGGCGATGACGGCGACCGACGGCGCGGCCCACCGCCGGCTGCGGGGGCTGGTGGCCCAGGGGTTCACGGCCCGCCGCATCGAGTCGCTGCGGCCGCGCGCCGTCCGTATCGTCGCGGATCTGCTGGACGGGCTGGCGTCGGACGCGCCCGGCCCGGTCGATCTGCGGGAACGCTTCTGCTATCCGCTGCCGATCATGGTGATCTGCGAACTGCTCGGCATCCCCGAGGAGCGCCGCGAGGAGCTCCACGCGCTGTCCGCCGTCATGACCGACACCACCATGGACCGCGCGAAGGTTCTCGCGATCCAGCGCTCGATGTACGAGGGGCTCGGCGCCCTGATCGCCGCCAAGCGCGAGAAGCCGGGCGACGACCTGACGAGCGATCTGATCGCCGCCCGCGAGGCGGGCGACCGGCTGACCGAGGAGGAACTGATCGGCACGCTGCTGCTGATGTTCGTGGCGGGCCACAACACCACGCTCAACCTCCTCACCAATGCCGTACGGGCGCTGCTGACCCATCCGGACCAGCTGGCCCTGGCCCGGAGCGGGGCGCGGCCGTGGAGCGCGGTGACCGAGGAGACCCTCCGCTGGGACGCGCCGGTCGGCCGGTTCCCGCTGCGTTTCGCGGTGGAGGACATCGAGATCGGAGGTGACGGCGGCGGCGCGGTGATCCGCAAGGGCGACGCCATCCTCGCCGTGTACGGGGCGACCGGGCGCGACGAGCTGCTGCACGGCCCGGACGCCGAGCGCTTCGACATCGGCCGCGAGTCCTCCCGGCACCTGGCCTTCGGGCACGGCCCGCACTTCTGCCTGGGCGCGTCGCTGGGCCGTCTGGAGGCCGAGGTAGCCCTGCCCGCCCTCTTCGACCGCTTCCCCGGCCTCGCGCTCGCGGTCCCGGCCGAGGAGCTCGTACCGCTCCCGTCCATCGTCAGCAACAGCCCGCGCTCCCTGCCGGTGCTGCTCACGCGGGACTGAGAGCCCGCGTCGTCCCCCGGCCGTACGCGCTCCCAGCCGTGACGCCTCGTCAGGGATCGGCCCGAACGGACGGCCCGCCTCCGCTCCCGGGGACGGCCGGGGTCAGGGCTCGCCCCGTACGTCCGCGCCCAGCCGTACGAGGTCGGCGGCCAAGTCCTCATAGCCGCGCGCGAGATGGGCGGCCGACGCTGGTGCGCCGGCTCGACGAGCGGACGGTCGCGCTGTTCGGCGGAAAGATCGCCACGTGCGTGGCGGCGGCCCGCCAGACGGCCGGGCTGCTGCGGGAGGACAGCCGCCAGCCGCTGGGGCAAGCACGCTGAACCGCCTTTCGAGCAGGGCCCGTTCACGACCATCAGCACGCCGTCAGGACCCCGTCCGCTGCTGGACGCCGCGCCACCACTGCCGGTCGTCCGTGTCGCGTACGACCAGGCCGAGCTTGGCCAGTTCCTTCCGGAGTTCCGCGATGTTCTTCTCGTCCTCCTTCTCCAGGGCCGTAGCCCGCGCCTTGAACAGCGCGTTCGCGCCGGGCGGCAGGTTCGGCATGTCCTCGACCCACCGCTTGTACGCGTCCCGGTAGGGGTCCCCGCCGGGCAGCCACGGATAGCCGTGCGCCTGGAAGCCCTCCGCGAGCTGCGCGATCGTCGGCAGGTCCGCGCCCTCGTTCTTGCTCTCCACGGCCAGCTCCTCGCCGCGCCCGCCGAGCACCACCAGCCGCTTGCCGTCGGCGAACACCGCACTGACGGCGGTCCGGGGAACGGTCTGACGGGAATCGCCGCGGGCCAGCTTGACCTGGTCGTTCTCGATCGTGACGGTCACATAGCCGTACTCGGCCAGGAACACGATGACGCCGCCGACCACCGCGCCGATCGCCAGGCTCACCAGGGTGGCCGCCGGTTCGGGCGCGCCGTTGATGATCTTTACCGGGCCCTCCCACGGGACCCACGGCCAGGAGGCCGACCAGTTGGCCAGGAGCTTCAGCAGCCAGCCGGCCAGCGCCCCCAGGGCGGGGAACCCCACGGCCACTATGACGCGGTTCGACGTCTTCTGCCGGACCACGGTCTTGAACTTGTTCGCGGACATATCGATGCGCCTTTCCTCAAGGATCGGGTCGGGATGGAGCTACGTGCGTGGGTTACGGGCGGGGCGACGGGCGCGGGCGCCACGGCGGCGCCGACAGCGTGGTCCAGGCGCGCAGCAGCCACTCCAGCGGCCCGTAGGCGTGGCGCCGCAGCCACCACCCGCTGGCCGCCGCCTGCGCCGCGAACAGGGCCAGGGCGATCGCCACGACGCCGACGGGCGGGACGCGGCCGACGAGGGCGGCCCCGACGCCCGTGAACAGCAGGACGCCGGCCAGGGACTGGCCGAGGTAGTTGGTGAGCGACATCCGGCCCGCCGGCGCGAGCGCGGCGACCACCGCCCGGCCGCGCCGGCCGTGTACGAGCCGGAGCACCGTCGCCGCGTAGGCGGCGGCGAGCAGCGGCGCGGTGACCACGTCGAGGCCGAGGGCGCCCACCTGGTAGGCGGGGTGGTTCAGGCTCACGGTCGCGTACACGACGCCGCCCAGCAGCCCGACCGTGAAACCGGTCCACTGGAGCCGCCGCAGGAATCGCTGGTGCGCGCCGGTGTCCGCGAGGGCCCGGCGGCGTCCGGCCGCCAGCCCCAGCAGGAAGGCGGCGAGCGCGGACGGGGCCTGGAAGAAGACCAGCAGGAGGGCCATGTCCGGCAGCTGGTCGAGGTGGGCGCCGATGACCGGGGCCGGTCCGCCGCGCAGCGCCTCGGTCGCCTCGGCGGCGGCGGTCGCCGTGGACGGCGGGACCACGCCGTCCGCGCCCGACTGCCAGGCGGCGAGCGCGAGGAGTGCGTACGCGACGGCAGTCACGACGAGGAGCGCCGCCGCGATGCGTACGGCGGTGCGGGGCGGGACGCGGCGCAGGGCGAGCAGGACCAGTCCGAGCACGGCGTAGAGGGTGAGGATGTCGCCGGGGAAGAGGATGACGGCGTGCACGGCGCCGATGACGAACAGCCCGGCCAGGCGGCGCAGGAAGCGCGGCGCGAAGCGGTCGCCGCGCCGCTCGGCCGAGTCGATCTGCAACGTGAAGCTGTAGCCGAACAAGAACGAGAAGAGCAGGAAGAACTTCGCCTCGAAGAGCACCGCCACCACCCAGCGGACGGCCTCGCTCAGCGGTCCGCCGAGGCCGGGGTCCTCCAGGCCGGTGCCGTGGTAGGCGGAGGCCATGTAGGTGATGTTGACCATGAGGATGCCGAACAGCGCGAAGCCGCGGAGCGCGTCCACCTGCGCCAGCCGGGCCCCGCCGGTCCGCCTCCGCGCCCCTGCCGCCTGATCCGACGCCGGTTCCGACGCCCGTCCTGACGCCGGTCCCGACACCGGGGGCGGTGGTGCATGACTGGCCGCGTACGGTCGGTCACTCATGATGACTCCTCTAAACTATCGATCTACAAACGATCGTTTTCCATACGAGCGTACTATGTTCGTCGGTGGAGGTCGATCCGACGGCCCACGGCGGCCTTCGAAGAGAGGCCCGCGACGAGAGGAAGCAGCGCGATGAGCGACAACGGCACCCCCCGACCGCACCGGGGAATCCCCGAGGGCGCCGAGCGGCAGGTGGCCGCCCTGTACTGGGAGGCGTTCGGCCGCAAGCTCGGCAGCGCGCTCGGCCCGCCCGCCAAGGGCCGGGCCTTTCTCGCCGCCCATCTGCACCGGGACCGCGGCATCACGGCGCTCGACGACGCGGGCCGGGTGGTCGGCGTCGCCGGTTACCACCTCGCGGGCCGCGCCCTGATGGGCGGCTCGGCCCGCGACGTGCTGTCCCTGTACGGCCCGCTGCGCGGCGTCCCCCGGCTGGCCCTCCTCGGCCTGCTCGCCCGACGGCCCGCCGAGGGCGAGCTCGTGATGGACGGGATCTGCGTGGCGGCGGCGCACCGCGGCGCGGGAATCGGGAGCCTGCTGCTGCGCGAGATCGCCGCCGTGGCCGCCGAGAACTCCTGCTCCCGCGTCCGGCTCGACGTCATCGACGTCAACCCGCGCGCCAAGGCCCTGTACGAGCGCCACGGGTTCCGCGTCACGCGCACCCAGCACACCCCGTTCCTGCGGACGTTGATGGGATTCGGCGCCGCCGACACGATGCACCGCCCCGTCACCCCCGACGACCTGGGCGGGGGAAGCCCCCGATGACTCCCGCGCCGCCGGGCCGCGCACACCGTCCGGAGGTGCCCACGCGACTGCTCGTGCACGCTCTGGTCCGCGAGGACGGGACCGTGGACGCCGGTGAGCTCTACGCCGTCGCCGGGCTCCTCGGCATGACGGACCAGCAGGTCCGTATGCGCGTCAACCGCCTTGTCGCGGAAGGGGTGTTCACCCGCGCGGGGCGGGGCCGCAGAGCCGTGCTACAGGCCGTGGCGGATGCCGCGACCGGCGCGGTGGCCCCCGACGCCGACCATGTCCGCCACGCCCACCGGCAGGACCAGGGGCTCGCGCCCTGGGACGGCGTATGGCGGCTGTTCGCCTTCGCCATACCGGAGGCGCGCCGCCCCGCCCGCGACGCCCTGCGGGAATCGCTGCTGCATCTGGGCGCCGCGCCCGTCCAGGGCGGTCTGTACGTCGCCGCCAACCCCGTCGCCCCCCTGGTCGAGGCCCAGGCCCGCCACCTCGGCGTACTCGGCTCCGTCGCCTTCCTCACCAGCACCGACCTGCGTCTCGGGGACATCCGCGAACCTCGCCGACTGGCCGCTGCCATATGGCCGTTGGAGGAGACAGCCGCCCGGTACGGCCATCTCGCCGCCTCCGCCGCGGACTGCGCCGACCGGCTGGCCCGCGACGCGGAGCCGTCCGGCATGGAGCAACTGGCCCTGGCGGTGGGGCTGGCCGCCGAGTTCAGCCGCGCCGTGTCCCCCGATCCGCTGCTGCCGCCGGAGCTGCTCCCCCGCCCCTGGCCCGGCGCCGACGCCCGCCGGCTGGCCCGGCGGTGCTGGGCCGCCCTGCGCGCACTCCCCGCCACCGGGGACGCCTCCGGGTCGCTGCCCCGGCTGTTCCGCCTCTACGGCGACACGATCACCTCGCCCGGCGGGCCCGCACCGGCCTGCCCTCCCTGACCGGGACGTGACCGGAATTCGGCGCGGCTCTTGAGGACGGTGCCGGACCGGCCTACCGTTTGAGGCCAAACAATGAGCCTCGATCGCAGCCGGGAGCCCGGATGACCAAGCCCCACCCCCGCATGACGCTCGTACTGACCGAGAACTGGACGATGACCGGGGGCCGTTGCGATACGGACGCCCTGGTGCGCTGGGCCCGCGAAGCGGAGGATGCCGGGTTCGACTCGGTCATGCTCAGCGAGCACATCGTGCTCGGGCCGGACGCGTGCGCGAAGGGGCCGATGCCCAACCCGCGCGAGTACGCCCTGCCGGGCAATCAGGCCCCGGACACCCCGTGGCCCAGCTCCGTCGTACTGCTCGCCGCCATGGCCGCCGTCACCGAGCGGATCCGGCTCGCCGCCGCGGCCGTGCTCGCGCCGCTGCGCCACCCGCTGCTGCTGGCCAAGGAGCTGGCCACGCTCGACCTGCTGAGCAAGGGGCGGCTCGTCGTGCTGCCGACGGTGAGCTGGAGCGAGGACGAGTACGCGGCGCTACAGGTCCCCTTCGCCCGGCGCGGGAAGCTGCTCGACGAGCACCTCGCCGCGTGGAAACTGCTCTGGGAGCCCGGCCCCGCCACGTTCGAGGGCGAGCACTACCGCTTCCACGACGCCTACCTGGAGCCCAAGCCGTACCGGCCGGGCGGCCCCGAGCTGTGGTTCGGCGGCTCGACGCTGCACTCCGCGGTTCTGCGGCGGCTCGTGGCGTACGGGCACGGCTTCAACCCGCTGGGCCGCCCCGCGCCCGGCGAGCTGGAGAAGCTGCGCGCGGCGATGACGGAGGCCGGGCGCGACCTGTCGGAGCTGGAGATGATCGGCGGCACGCGCGCCGTCTTCCCCGACGACACGTCGGTGGCCGGTCTCGACCGGGCGCTGGAGGCCGTGCCGGAGCAGATGGAGCAGGGCTTCACGACGTTCTGCATCAAGCCGTCGCAGTTCACGGACGATCCGGACGGGGTCGGGGACTTCTGCCGCGACGTGATGCGGCGGGTGGAGCGCCTCGCCGGGTGACGCGGCAGCGGTACGTACGGGCAGGGCGGGGCCGCACGCAGGCGTGGCAGGGCCGCGTACGGGCGGGACTCGGCGGCGCGCGGCCCGTTCCGGGGGCGGTCGGGAATTCGTGCAGGACCCTTGCGCCGGGGACAGCCACCGGGCATATGTTTGGGTCCAAACGAACTGGAGGGAGGTCACCCATGCCCCAACCTGCCGACCTCGTGCTGGTCAACGGCACCGTCCTGACCGTTGACGCCGCGTTCCGCGCCACGCAGGCCATCGCCGTGCGCGACGGCCTGATCGCGGCGACCGGGAGCGACGACGAGATCCGCACGCTCGTCGGGCCCGGCACCGAGGTCATCGACCTCGAAGGGCGTACCGCGCTCCCCGGCATCAACGACTCGCATCTGCACGCCGCCGCCTTCGGCGCCACCCGCCCGCCGCTCGCCCTCGACGTGGCCTCGCCCACCGTGTCCTCGATCGCCGACGTCCGCGAGGCCGTACGCCGCAAGGCCGCCCAACTCCCCTTCGGGGACTGGATATTCGGCAACGGCTGGGACGTCGGCTACCTCAAGGAGTGTCTGACCGAGCCGGGCCGCACCCCGCGCCGCCAGGACCTGGACGAGGTGTCACGCGACCACCCGGTGCTCCTCTACGAGTTCTCCGGCCACACCGCCTGGCTCAACTCCCGTGCCCTGGAGGCCGCGGGCATCACCGGCGCCACTCAGCCGCCGCCCGGCGGCATCATCGAGACCGACGCCGACGGCGTCCCCACCGGCCTCCTGCGCGAGGGCGCGCTGGACCTGGTGAACTCCGCGGTCCCGCTGATGGACGACGCCGCCCGCGAGGCCGCCATCCGCTCCGCCGTCGCCGTCTGCCACGCCGAGGGCATCACCAGCTTCACCGAGCCGGGCCTCGGCCCCGGCGGCACCTCGCTCTTCCTCGGCGTCGCCGACACCGAGACGCTCCAGATGTACGCGCGCCTGGAGGCGGCCGGCGAACTCCGGGCGCGCGTCAGCGTGCTGCTGCTCCCCCTGGAGATGGGCGGCGCGGCCCGGCACCTTCCCGAGCGGATGGCCCGGCTCGAAGGGCTGTGCGCGGAGGCCGATCCGCGGCGGCTGCGCGTCCTCGGCGTCAAACTGTTCGCCGACGGCATCCCGCCGAGCCGCACCGCCTGGATGCACGAGGAGTACGTGGGCGGCGGGTACGGCAGCCTCTGTCTGCACGGACACACCCACACGCAGCGCATCGAGGAGCTGGACGCCATCGTGCGGTACGCGCACACGGCCGGCCACCAGCTCGGCGTGCACATCACCGGGGACCACGGCATCGACGCCGTCGTCGACGCCTTCGAGGCGGCGCACAACGGCACTCCGCGCCCCGACGCGCGCCACTACGTCATCCACGGCGACTTCGCCTCCGCCCGCTCCCTCGCCACGCTCTCCCGGCACGGCTGGGGCATCAACATGAACCCCGGCGTCAAGGACGCCATCGCCGACCTGATGGACGGGATCGTGGGGCCCGAGCGCTCCGCGTACCAGTGGCCCGTACGCAGCGCCTCCGAGGCCGGCATCCCGGTCACCGCCAGCTCGGACGCGCCCATCACCTACCCGGACTGGCGGCGCGGCGTGGCGTCGATGATGCTGCGGGAGTCGAAGGCCAGCGGCCGGCGCAGCGGCCCCGAGCAGTGCGTCGGCCTGGAGACCGCGATCCGCGCGTACACCTCGAACGCCGCGTGGCAGGACTTCGCGGAGGACTGGAAGGGGACGCTGGAGGCGGGCAAGGCGGCCGACATCTGCGTGGTGGACGGCGATCTCGCGCACGCGGACCCGCACGACATCGCGGCGATGCCGGTGGCGATGACGGTCTTCGACGGGGAGATCGTCCATGATGCCCGCTGACATGGCGCCCGACGGCGTGGCACCCGGCGGCATGGCTCCCGACGGCGCGTCTCCCGGCGATGCGGCCCCCGGCGCGCAGCCGCCGCAGCCGGAGCCCTTCCAGAGCGGCCCGCTCGCGCGGCGGTTCGCCCGCTGGGCCGTCGCCCTCTCCCCGCGGCGGAAGTGGGCGGTCTTCGGCTCCTGGTTCGCCCTCGACGGCCTGGTGGCATTGGTGCCGCCCGTGTACTGGGCCGCGGGCGACCCCGCGTTCCAGAGCGGAATCCCGCTGTCCTTCTGGTACTTCATCGCCATCGGCGCGCACGTATCGGCCGGCGTCGTCGCCCTGTACTGCGTCGAAGCGGCCCGCGGCGAGATCGACTGACCACGGCGCCGACGGCCACCGCGTCGATCCCCACCTCGATCATCACCACGTAGATCACCACGTCGGCTCTCACGTCGGCCCTCACGACGAAACGGTGCCGTCCGCGGACGCGCCGTCGACCGACACCTCCTCGGACCTGAGAGGGGTTCGCCCCCAGTGAATGTGTTCCTCGGCTACAGCATGGTGGTGCTCTTCTTCGCCGGAGTGCTGCTCACGCTGTACATGCACCGCCGGCGCGACGCCGACTTCACCGACTACGCCGTGGGCGGGCGCAGCTTCGGCAGCGGCTACCAGACCATGTCGGTCCTCAACACCTGGTTCCCCGGCTCGGTCTTCATCGCCGACTCCGGGCTCGCGGCGCGCAGCGGCGTGATCGGCTTCCATCTGCTGGTCTACGGGCTGTTCGCCTATCTCCTGATGTATCTGATGTCCCGGCGGGTGTGGATGTGGGGCGAGACGAACGGGCTGCGCACCCAGTCCGACCTGTTCGGGCTGCGCTACGGCGGAACGGCCTCGCGCACCGTGCCCGCGCTCATCCAGGTGCTGGTCAACTTCCCGATGACCGTGCTCGGGATGCAGGCGATGGGCCTGATCTTCTTCTACATCTCGTTCGGGCACCTCAGCTATTCGCAGTCGGTGCTCGCGGGCGTGCTGGTCCTCGTGGCGCGCCAGTTCTGGACGGTGCGCATGGGCATGCGCGGCGTGGTCGTCACGGACTTCTACCAGGGCATCATCGCGTACGTCTTCGGTTCGGCCCTGCTGGTGGGGCTCATCGTCTATCTGGTGGTCAACGGCCACGGGTTCGCCGCGCTGCCCGTGGAGCGGCTGTCGCTGCCCGTGGACGGCGGCGGCACGGGCGGGCTCTACCTCTTCGCGCTGACCTTCACCGGCGCGGTCGGCGGCTGGTGCCTGTCGGGGATGTTCGTCCGGCTGTTCACGGCGGACGGGGTGCGGAGCGTCAAGCGGTCCGCGGTGTTCGTCATGCCGGCCTCGCTGATCTTCGCGGGACTGCTGCTGACCGCCGCCCTGCTGTCCGGGACGCTGCCCGGCGTCTCCGACGACCCCGACCGCGCCCTGTTCACGCTGGCCCAGCACATCGGCGGGCCGTGGATCATCATCGCGATCGCCCTGTGCGTCCTGGCCGCGCAGATCGGCATGGCCGACGGGGTGCTCCAGTCCGTGGGGACGCTGATCGCCAACGACCTGGTGGCGGTGTACCGCCCGATGAACGACAAGGGGCGGCTGCTGGCGGCCAAGATATCCATCGCCGTCTACACGGTGGCGTCCGCGCTGGTCGCCAACATCGGGCTCAGCAACCTCATCACGCTGTCGATCATGGCGTACCAGGGGGTGGTGCAGCTCGCCGTGCCGCAGTTCCTGGGCCTCTTCTGGAAGCGCGGCAACCGGATCGGCGCGGTCGCGGGGACCGTCGTCGGCTTCTGCACCGCGGCCGGGCTCTCGGCGGTCTACCCCACGTCCATCCCGTGGCTGGACGGCCTCACCTCGGGGGTCGTGGGCATGGCCCTGAACCTGGCGATCTACGTCGGCTGCGCGTACCTCTTCCCGCAGAGCGCGGCGGAGGGAAAGCGGATCTCGGAGCTGTTCGCCGCCACATCCGTCGCCACGGCGCCGGCCGTGTCCGGCGAGGCCGCGACCGCGCCGCCGGGACCGGCTCGGGCCTGAACCACGGGTACGCCCCCTCCGCGTGACCGGAGGGGGCGTACCGGCGCAATACGCTCAGGAGCGGCGGGGCGGGCGGATGCCGCGGAACTCCCAGTCGCCGCCGAAGGCCGTGGACAGCACCTCCTCCGAGGCGGTCGGCTGCGCCCCGCAGTCGTCGCGTACGGGCACGGGGCCCGTCACGATGCGGTTGGTCAGCCGTCCCAGGCCCTCCGCCTCGACCTCCACGACGTCGCCGGGCTCCACGGGGCGCGAGCCCGCGGGCGTACCCGTGAGGAGGACGTCGCCGGGCACGAGGGTGATGGTCCGGGCGATGTCGGCGACAAGATAGTGCATGTCCCAGGTCATCTCGTCGGTCGAGCCGTCCTGCACCAGCTTCCCGTTGACGTAGGTGCGCAGGTATTTGCCGTGGAAGTCCCACCCCGTCACCAGTCCGGGGCCGAGCGGGCAGAGCGTGTCGGAGCCCTTGACCCGCAGCATGGAACCGGCGTCCGTGTCGCGGAAGTCGTGCAGGCCGTAGTCGTTGGCGACGGTGTACCCGGCGATGTACTCCCCCGCGTCGCGCGGCGCGACATTGCGGCACACGCGGCCGATGACGAGCGCGATCTCGCCCTCGTAGTTGAGGTACCGGCAGCCCTCGGGGCGCACGACCGCGCCGCCATGCGCGTTGAGGGCGGAGACGGGCTTGTGGAAGTACGTGGGGGCGGGCGGCAGCGAGACCTGGAACTCCTCCACCCGGCTGCGGTGGTTGAGGTGCACCGCGATCACCTTCGACGGCTGTACGGGCGGCAGGTGGTGCGCGTCGGCGGCCCGCACGCGGCGGCCGTCGCCCGCCACGAGCTCGTCGCCTTCCTTGACGGCCTGCACGGCGGCGCCGTCCAGCAGGATGCGGCGGTATTCACGGGTGTCGCTCATTTCGGTGGGTCCTCCTCGGGGTTGCGAAACAGGTCGAAGGG
>NZ_JBHVHQ010000115.1:0-14493 GCF_042800135.1 Streptomyces sp. NPDC057654
GTCCCGGATCATTTAATGGTCCGGGACACCGGCATTTTTGCGTTCAGAGGGAGTTTTCCGGTAGTTCCTCAATCGTAGCCTTGCCCGTTCTGTCCGACCCCGCTGTTCGCTCCCGCGATGACTGCGGGTAAGGTCAGGGCGTAACGATGGCACGTTCCCACAGGAGGCCCCCGGGTGGAGGTCCAGGAGACGCGCGTTCAGACCGATCGCGTGCTCACCATCCCGAACATCCTCAGCATGGCGCGCCTGGTCGGTGTACCCGTCTTCCTGTGGCTGATCCTCTGGCCTGAATTCGGGGGGCCGAACTGCGACCTCTGGGCGCTGGCCGTGCTGGCTCTGAGCGGTGTGAGCGACTATCTCGACGGGAAGCTCGCCCGGCGCTGGAATCAGATCAGCAGCCTCGGCCGGCTTCTCGACCCGGCCGCCGACCGGCTTTACATCCTGTCCACGCTGGTCGGCTTGACCTGGCGGGAAATTCTCCCTTACTGGCTGACCGGCGCCCTCGTGGCCCGTGAGCTGATGCTCCTGGTCATGGTGTGGATCCTGCGGCGCCACGGCTATCCGCCGCCCCAGGTGAACTTCCTCGGCAAGGCCGCGACCTTCAACCTCATGTATGCCTTTCCGTTGCTCCTTCTCAGCGTGGGAACTACCTGGCTGGCCTCGCTCGCTGCTATTTTCGGATGGGCGTTCGCCGGATGGGGTACAACGCTGTACTGGTGGGCAGGGATCCTCTACGTGGTTCAGGTCCGCCGGCTCGTGAAGGCGGACAACGCCGCGGCCGACTGAGCTCGACCCTGGTCATTTGCCTCGTCGAGGCCGGATGCCTGTAAGCGCTATATATGGGCCATTCGGGCGAATGAAGGCGGGTGAAGTCGGCAAAACCGTCGTCTCTTCAAGGAGGACGCTTCCGACATGAAGGCCGTCGTGATGGCCGGCGGCGAAGGCACTCGTCTTCGCCCCATGACCTCAAGCATGCCCAAGCCGCTCCTGCCGGTGGCCAACCGGCCCATCATGGAGCACGTGCTGCGCCTGCTCAAGCGGCACGGTCTCAGTGAGACCGTGGTGACTGTCCAGTTCCTCGCCTCCCTCGTCAAGAACTACTTCGGTGACGGTGAGGAACTCGGCATGGAGCTCACCTACGCGAACGAGGAAAAGCCACTCGGCACCGCAGGGAGCGTGAAGAACGCGGAAGAGGCGCTGAAGGACGACGCCTTTCTAGTCATCTCCGGCGATGCCCTCACCGACTTCGACCTCACCGATCTGATCGAATTCCACAAGGAGAAGGGCGCGCTCGTCACGGTCTGTCTGACCCGGGTGCCCAATCCGCTGGAATTCGGCATCACCATCGTCGACGAAGAAGGCAAGGTCGAGCGCTTCCTGGAGAAGCCCACCTGGGGCCAGGTCTTCTCCGACACCGTCAACACCGGCATCTATGTGATGGAGCCGGAGGTCTTCGACTACGTCGAGGCCGATGTGCCCGTCGACTGGTCCGGCGACGTCTTCCCCCAGCTCATGAAGGAGGGCAAGCCGATCTACGGCTATGTCGCCGAGGGCTACTGGGAGGACGTCGGCACCCACGAGAGCTACGTCAAGGCGCAGGCCGACGTCCTTGAGGGAAAGGTCGACGTCGAGATCGACGGCTTCGAGATCTCGCCGGGCGTATGGGTCGCCGAAGGCGCGGACGTCCATCCCGACGCCGTTCTCCGCGGGCCGCTGTACATCGGCGACTACGCGAAGGTCGAAGCGGACGTCGAGATGCGCGAGCACACCGTGGTGGGCTCCAACGTCGTGGTCAAGAGCGGCGCGTTCCTGCACAAGACCGTCGTGCACGACAACGTCTACATCGGGCAGCAGAGCAATCTGCGCGGCTGTGTGATCGGCAAGAACACCGACATCATGCGGGCGGCCCGGATCGAGGACGGAGCGGTCATCGGGGACGAATGCCTGGTGGGCGAGGAGTCCATCATCCAGGGCAATGTCCGCGTCTACCCGTTCAAGACCATCGAGGCGGGCGCGTTCGTCAACACCTCGGTCATCTGGGAGTCCCGGGGCCAGGCGCACCTCTTCGGGGCGCGCGGCGTATCGGGCATCCTCAATGTGGAGATCACCCCGGAGCTCGCGGTGCGGCTGGCCGGCGCGTACGCGACCACGCTCAAGAAGGGCTCGGCGGTCACCACCGCGCGTGACCACTCGCGCGGCGCCCGGGCGCTGAAACGGGCCGTGATCTCCGCCCTTCAGGCCAGCGCCATAGACGTACGGGACCTGGAGAACGTACCGCTGCCGGTGGCCCGTCAGCAGACCGCGCGGGGCAGCGCCGGCGGCATCATGGTGCGTACGACGCCGGGGGTCCCCGACTCCGTCGACATCATGTTCTTCGACGAGCGCGGCTCGGACCTCTCCGCCGGCGGCCAGCGGAAGCTGGACCGGGTGTACGCGCGCCAGGAGTACCGGCGGGCGTTCCCCGGCGAGATCGGCGACCTGCGCTTCCCGTCGAGCGTCTTCGACTCCTACACCGGTTCGCTGCTGCGGGCCGTGGACTCCTCCGGCGTGGCCGAGGCCGGGCTCAAGGTCGTCGTGGACGCCTCCAACGGCAGCGCGGGCCTCGTCCTGCCCAGCCTGCTCGGTCGGCTGGGCGTCGACGCGTTCACCATCAACCCCGGCCTCGACGAGTCGCGGCCCACGGAGACCGTGGACGGCCGTCGGTCCGGGCTGGTGCGGCTCGGGGAGATCGTGGCGTCGGCGCGTGCGGCGTTCGGCGTGCGGTTCGACCCGGTGGGCGAGCGGCTGTCGCTGGTCGACGAGCGCGGCCGCATCATCGAGGACGACCGGGCCCTGCTGGTGATGCTCGACCTGGTCGCCGCCGAGCGGCGCAGCGGCCGGGTGGCCCTGCCGGTCACCACCACGCGGATCGCCGAGCAGGTGGCCGCGTACCACGGCACGCAGGTGGAGTGGACGACGACGTCGCCGGGCGATCTCACCCGGGTCGGCCGCGCGGATTCGACGATCTTCGGCGGTGACAGCCGCGGCGGCTTCATCATCCCGGAGTTCAGCAGCGTCTTCGACGGCACGGCGGCGTTCGCGCGGCTGCTCGGGCTGGTGGCCCGTACGCAGCTCACGCTCAGCCAGATCGACGCGCGCATTCCGCGGGCGCATGTGCTCCGCCGCGACCTGGCGACTCCTTGGGCCGTCAAGGGGCTGGTGATGCGGCATGTGGTGGAGGCGGCCGGGGACCGGTCGGTGGACACCACGGACGGGGTGCGGGTCGTGGAGGCCGACGGGCGCTGGGTGATGGTGCTGCCCGACCCGGCGGAGGCGGTCACGCACCTGTGGGCCGAAGGGCCGGACGACGCCTCGGCGCAGGAGCTGCTCGACGAGTGGTCGGCGATTGTGGACAGCGCCGGGCGCTGACGCCGCGGCGCGGTGGCGCCGTCCCCTCGGCCTGCCGCTGCCCCGGACCGGCACGCCGGTGGGGCCGTTGGGAGACGACGCCACCGACGTGCGACGATGTGCGGCATGTCGCAGCAGCCCCCCTCCCGGAGCAGCGCATCGCCGCCCAAGCGCCCCGATGCCTCCATGTCGCTGCTGACCAACGTCATGGACCACAGCCTGGACGACGGCTATGCCGAGGCCGCCGCGCGGCGCCGCGCGGAGGGCCGGGGCGGCCTGCCGCGCACGCTCCGCGCGAAGTTGGGGCTCGCCGCCGGGCTCGTACTGGCCGCGGTCGTGGTCACCGTGGGGGCCGCGCAGGCCCGGATAGCGGCGCCGACGCTGGCCAAGGAGCGGGAGCAGCTCATCGACCGCATCCAGCGGGAGACGTCGGACGCGGACAAGCTGAAGTCGAACGTCGACGCGCTGCGGGACAGCGTTGAGGCCACCCAGCGGGACGCCCTGAAGAAGTACGGCGGCGACAAGGCCGAGACGGTGTCGCTCCTCGCGGGCGGCACCGCCGTGCACGGTCCGGGCGTCAAGCTGGTCATCGACGACGCCAAGGAGGCCGACCAGGGGGGCGGCGGCCCGCGCACGAGCAATGGCTTCTCCGACAGGGGCCGGGTGCGCGACCGCGATATGCAACGCGTCGTCAACGGCCTCTGGCAGGCCGGCGCGGAGGCCATCGCGGTCAACGGGCAGCGGCTCACGGCGCTGTCGGCCATCCGGGCCGCCGGTGACGCCATACTGGTCGACAACAAGCCGCTCGTACCGCCGTACACCGTGCTCGCGGTGGGGGACGGGAAGCGGCTGCGCGGCGGCTTCCAGGACAGTTCCGGCGGCGTGTATCTGCGCGTGCTGCAGAAGGACTACGGGGTCCGCGCGACCACTTCCGTCGAGGACGAGGTGCGGCTGCCGGCCGCGACGAGCTTGATAGTACGTACCGCACAACCGCAAGCCGGTGGCGCCGACAAGAGCGGCGCCGACACAGGGAAGGGCACATCGTGATCGCCGTATTGGGCCTCGTCGTGGGAGTCGTGGTCGGACTCGTGGTCCGTCCCGTCGTGCCGACTGTGGTCGAGCCCTACCTGCCGATCGCCGTGGTCGCGGCGCTGGACGCGGTCTTCGGCGGCCTGCGGGCGATGCTGGACGGGATCTTCGACGACAAGGTCTTCGTCGTGTCGTTCCTGTCCAACGTCGTGGTGGCCGCGCTGATCGTCTTCCTCGGCGACAAGCTCGGCGTCGGGGCGCAGCTGTCCACGGGCGTCGTGGTCGTGCTCGGCATCCGGATCTTCTCCAACGCGGCCGCGATCCGGCGGCACGTCTTCCGGGCGTGAGGCCGATGAGCGCAGACGACACGCCCGGGCAGTCGGGGGAATCCCAGAAATCCCGGAAGCCGCAGGAGCCTCAGGAAGCACAGGTCGAGGGCACGGGAGAAGAGGCGGTCCACGCGCCCGCCGTGACGGGCCGTCAGAGACTGCGGGCCGGACTCTGGCCGCCGCGGGTCACGCGGGCCCAGCTGATCGTCGCCCTGCTGCTGGGCGTGCTCGGGCTCGGACTCGCCATCCAGGTCCGGTCGACCAGCGACAACAGCAATCTGCGCGGCGCCCGCCAGGAGGACCTCGTACGCATCCTGGACGAGCTCGACAACCGCACCCAGCGGCTGGAGGACGAGAAGCGGGGCCTGGAGAACCAGCGCACGGAGCTGGAGAACAGCTCCAACCAAGCCGCTGAGGCCCGTAAGCAGACCGCTCAGAAGGAACGGCAGCTCGGCGTGCTCGCGGGCACCGTGAAGGCACGTGGCCCCGGCATCGAGCTCACTGTGAGCGACCCCAAGAAGGCCGTACAGTCGGACATGCTCCTCGACGCCATCCAGGAGTTGCGGGCGGCCGGCGCGGAGGCGATCCAGATCAACGGGGTGCGCGTGGCCGCCGACACCTACTTCTCGGACTCGGGCGGCAAGGTGGCGATCGACCATCAGAAAGTGTCGCCTCCCTACCGGTTCAAGGTGATCGGCAAGCCGCAGGATCTGGAACCGGCCCTCAATATTCCGGGCGGGGTGGTGCAGACTCTGCAGAAGGAGCAGGCCACCGCGTCCGTCACCCGTTCTGAGAAGATCGTCGTGGACGCCTTGCGGTCCGCTGAGCAGCCTGACTACGCTCGGTCGTCATCGCAGTGAGGAGCACAGGCCCGCGGGTTCCGCACCCGGGGCACTACGTTGCGGGGGGTCGGCGCACCAAGAGGGGGGTGCGTGGTGGAAACTGTCTGTTGACCACGGACGTTGTAAAGATGTCCGGGTCGGATGGTGTGTGCATCGAGGGTTTGTCCTGCCCCACGGGCGGGTCTGTTTCGGTCAAGGGGAATCGCCCGTGAAGTTGTTTGCGAAGTTGTTCGGCAAGAGCTCGCGCCAGGAGGGCGGCAACGCCCGCCACCGCGCGCAGCGGCCGGTGGAAGGCACCGAGGCGCAGGAAGAGCGCCCGCTGTTCCGGGATCAGCTGGGTGGCCAGGGCGGCGACGCCCCGGGTGGTCAGGGCGCGCCCGGGCGCATAGGTTCCCAGGGACCGTCGACCTCAACTGCGGGTGGAGGTACAGCCTTGGTGTGCACGAGGTGCGGCAACCGCAATCCGGAGTCCAGCCGGTTCTGCTCCAACTGCGGTGCGCCGCTGCGCGGCGGCGCGTCGGCCGAGCGGGCTTCGGAGACGACGTCGACCATCTCCATCTCCGGTCTTGAGGCGTACGACTCGGAGGCCACGGGCCAGACGCAGATGCCGTCGCTCTCCCCGGAGGCGCAGGCCGCCGTGGACGCGCTGCCCAGAGGCTCCGCGCTGCTGGTGGTCCGCCGGGGCCCGAACTCGGGCAGCCGCTTCCTGCTGGACGGCGACCTGACGACGGCCGGCCGTCACCCGCAGGGCGACATCTTCCTCGACGACGTCACCGTCTCGCGGCGGCACGTGGAGTTCCGGCGGGAGGCGGACGGCGGCTTCACCGTCTCGGACGTCGGCAGCCTGAACGGCACATACGTCAACCGGGAGCGGATCGAGTCGACCGCGCTGGCCAACGGCGACGAGGTGCAGATCGGCAAGTACCGGCTGGTCTTCTACGCGAGCCAGCAGGGCATCTGACCCGCCAGGGAAGAGCTATGCGTCAGACACCGGCGGGGGGCGGCGCCGAAGGCGGCACCGCCACCGCGGACGGCCAATTGGTGAGCATCGGCATGGTGCTCACCCTGCTGCGCGACGAGTTTCCCGAGGTCACCGTCTCCAAGATCCGTTTCTTGGAGGCGGAGGGGCTCGTCGAGCCGCAGCGCACGCCGTCCGGGTACCGCAAGTTCAGCCAGGAGGACGTGGAGCGGCTGGGGTGCGTGCTGCGCCTACAGCGCGACCATTACCTGCCGCTGCGGGTCATCCGGGAGTACCTCGACGCGCTGGCCCGGGGGGAGCAGCTGCCGCTGCCCGCGCCCGGCCAGCCGAGGGATCTGCTGGACGGGGCCGCGGAGCTGGACGCGGAGGGCCCCACGGCCGTCCAGGTGGGCCGGGAGGAGCTCCTCGGGGCCACCGGGGTCACCGAGCGTGAGCTGGACGAGTGGGAGTCGTACGGCCTGATCGAGCCGAATTCCGGCGGCGGCTACGACGTCGAGGCCGTGACGGTCGCCAAGCTCGTCGCGGACCTGGGCCGGTTCGGACTGGAGCCGAGACATTTGCGGGCCATGAAAGCCGCCGCCGTACGCGAGGCCGACCTGGTCGAACAGGTGGTCGCGCCGTTGCGCCGGCACCGTAATCCGCAGACCAGAGCCCATGCGGAGGCCACCGCGCGGGAGCTGGCCGCACTGTCCGTACGGCTGCACGCGGCGCTCGTAGCGGCCGCGCTGCGGGCGTGACCACACCGACCGGCGGGTGCCCGACTACCCAAACCCGCCGGGCACGTCCTAGGGTTGCTGTGTGAACGAGCTCGATGTCGTGGGTGTCCGGGTGGAAATGCCCTCCAACCAGCCGATCGTGCTCCTGCGGGAAGTGGGAGGCGACCGCTACCTCCCCATTTGGATCGGCCCGGGGGAGGCGACCGCCATTGCCTTCGCCCAGCAGGGCATGGCCCCTGCCAGGCCGCTGACCCACGACCTGTTCAAGGACGTGCTGGAGGCGGTCGGCCAGCAGCTGACGGAGGTCCGCATCACGGACCTGCGCGAGGGCGTGTTCTACGCCGAGCTGGTCTTCGCGAGCGGGGTGGAGGTCAGCGCCAGGCCGTCCGACGCCATAGCGCTGGCGCTGCGCACCGGGACGCCGATCTACGGCAGTGACGGCGTGCTGGACGACGCCGGCATCGCGATCCCGGACGAGCAGGAGGACGAGGTGGAGAAGTTCCGCGAGTTCCTCGACCAGATCTCGCCGGAGGACTTCGGCACCAACAGCCAGTGAGCCGCCGACCAGGTCGCCGCAGGGCATTCGACTAGCCATTCCCCACGGGCGGATACGCGAAACCACTCTTAGGGTGATTATCACTCGGCGTGCCGAGTGTGGCGATCGTTGACGCACCCCGGGTGACTGCCTACCGTCGAGACGGGCAGGTCAAGGACGGAGGGTCGGCGTGAGAAGCACCGGCGACGGCACGGCGGCGGGCGGTCCGTATCCGCTTCATGGGGGAACGGCCGAACCGTTGCCCGGACACTCGGCGGCGCTCTCGGTGTCACCCGAGCCGGCGCCGGAGGCCGTCGGCTACCGCGGGCCGACCGCGTGCGCGGCGGCGGGCATCACCTACCGGCAGCTGGACTACTGGGCGCGTACGGGGCTCGTGGAGCCCTCTGTGCGCCCCGCGCACGGAGCGGGCGGCCAGCGGCTCTACAGCTTCCGCGACGTCGTCGTGCTGAAGATCGTCAAGCGGCTGCTGGACACGGGCGTGTCGTTGCAGAACATCCGGGCCGCCGTACAGCACCTGCGCACGCGCGGCATCGGCGACCTCGGGCAGCTGACGCTGATGAGCGACGGGGCGACGGTGTACGAGTGCACGTCGCCGGACGAGGTCGTCGACCTGCTCCAGGGCGGGCAGGGGGTTTTCGGGATCGCCGTGGGCGTGGTCTGGCGGGACGTGGAGAAGGCCCTCGCGCAGCTGCACGGCGAGCGCGTGGACACCGGGGAGACCCTCGTCCGCCACAACCCCGCCGACGAGCTGGCGCGCCGCCGCAACCGCGCGGGCTGACGCCTTCGGGCCGCCGCTGAGAGCGCGGGCTCCGTGCCGCGGGGCCATTGTCAGTGGTGTGAGGCAGCATCTGTTGGTGTGAGAGGTTCACCGACGATCCTGCATCTGGACATGGACGCCTTCTTCGCCGCGGCGGAACAGGCGGCCAAGCCCAGCCTGCGCGGGAAACCGGTCGTGGTCGGCGGCATCGGGCCGCGCGGGGTGGTGTCCACGGCCTCGTACGAGGCGCGGGTCTTCGGGGTGCACTCGGCGATGGCGACGGCCCAGGCGCGCCGGCTGTGCCCCAACGCCGCCTACCTGACGCCTCGGTTCACGCTGTACCGCCAGGTGAGTGAACGGGTCATGGAGCTGCTCGGCGAGTTGTCGCCGCTCGTGGAGCCGCTCAGCCTCGACGAGGCGTTCGTGGACCTGGAGGCGGGAGACGCGCTGCCGCCCGCGGCCGGGTCCGCGGACATACGGGCCGTGGGCGAGCGGCTGCGGTGCGACATCCAGGCGGCGACGGGGCTCAGCGGGTCGGTGGGGCTGGCGGGGTCCAAGATGCTCGCCAAGATCGCCTCCGAGGCGGCCAAGCCGGACGGGCTGGTCCTGATCGAGCCGGGGACGGAGCTGGAGCTGCTGGGGCCTATGCCGGTGCGGACCATCCCCGGCGTCGGGCCGGCGACGGCCGAGACGCTGCGCCGGGCCGGGATCGGCACGGTCGCGGAGACCGCCGAGGCCGGGGAGGCGGAGCTGGTGCGGCTGCTGGGCAAGGCGCACGGCGCGGGGCTGTACGCGCTGGCCACCGGCCACGACGACCGGCCGGTCGTCGCCGAGCGGGACGCGAAGTCCGTGTCGGTGGAGGACACCTTCCAGGAGGACGTCACCGACCGGACCCGGGTGCAGCTGGAGCTCATGCGCCTCGCCGAGCGGTGCGTCCAGCGGCTGCGGGCCGCCGGGCGGTCCGGCCGGACCGTGGTGATCAAGGTGCGGCGCTACGACTTCTCGACGCTGACCCGCTCCGAGACGCTGCGCGGGCCCACCGACGATCCGGGGGTCGTCCGGGAGGCGGCCGGGCGGCTGCTGGAGGGCGTGGACACCACGGCGGGCGTGCGGCTGCTGGGCGTGGGCGTCACGGGGCTCGCCGACTACACGCAGGAGGACCTGTTCGCCCAGGCCGCCACCGCGCGCTCGGAGCAGGAGCGGGAGGAGCGGGAAGAGGCCGCGAAGGCCGCCGAGGCGGGAGGAGCGGCTCGGCCCGCCGGAGCCGGGGCGCCGGAGTCCGCGGGGGGCGGGACGGGCGAGGAGGAGCGGGAGGCGGCCCCGCCGCGCCGCTGGCTGCCCGGCCTGGATGTGCGTCACGCCGAGTTCGGGGACGGCTGGGTGCAGGGCAGCGGGGTCGGGCGGGTCACCGTGCGGTTCGAGACGCCCTGGTCCCCGCCGGGCCGGGTGCGGACCTTCGCGGTCGACGACCCCGCGCTCGTACCGGGGGAGCCGCTTCCGCTGGTGCGGCCCGCCGGCGGTCAGCCGTCAGGGCCCGAGATCCGGCCGAAATCCGGGCCCGCCGGGGCGGGGGACTCCGCGGCGTCCGGGCCCGCCGGAGCGGGGGAGTCCGCGGCGGGCGCGGGGGCTCTGCCCGAGACGGAGGCGTCCAGCCCGTAGTGGTGGTACAGCTGGAGCTCCTGCTCCGGGGAGAGGTGGCGGCCGACGCCGAAGTCCGGCGCGTCCTTGATCAGCGCCCGGTCGTACGGGACGCGCAGCGTGTCCGCGACGAGATCGCTCGGCTCCAGCGGCACGAACGCGTCCCGGCTGAAGAGGCCGGTGCGCACGGCGGCCCACTCGGGCTCCCCGGTGGCGTCGTCGAGGTAGACCTCGTCCACCGTGCCGATCTTCGTGCCGTTGCGGTCGAACGCCTTGCGGCCGATGAGTCCGCGTGGATCGATGTCGGTCTGCAAGAGGTCCTCCAAAGTAGCCGGGCCCGAGGTCCCGAGAGATCGCAACTACTGCCCGAGACCTACGAAAAGCCACATTTCGCCAGCTGGCCACTTGAGGGATCCGCCGCAGATCGCGCTGGTAGGCTGGCGGACGGCTGCAGACCCCGCGCGGGAGAGTCCTCCGAAGGCTTCGTCGGAGGCGCCGAAGGAGCAAATCCTCCCCGGAATCTCTCAGGCACACGTACCGCACGGACGAGGTCACTCTGGAAAGCAGGGCGGGCCACGCACCGGTACAGCGCCGAAGCCCCTCCTCACCGACGGTGAAAGCCGGTTCGCCCCAGGCGGCCCGGTGAAGCTCTCAGGTTGAGATGACAGAGGGGGAGGCCGTCCGGGTACCCGCGCCACGGTGCCCCTCGAAGGTCGCGACGACCAGGAGGCCCCCGCAGATGAACGACAACCGTATCCCCCTCGCCGACCTTGAGCGCGGCACGCCGTTCGAGGACCGCCATATCGGACCGGACAGCGCCGCGCAGGCCAAGATGCTCGCCCAGGTCGGATTCGGCTCGCTCGACGAGCTCACCGCGGCCGCCGTGCCCGATGTGATCAAGAGCGCCGAGGCGCTCCGGCTGCCCGGCGCCCGCAGCGAGGCCGACGTCCTCGCCGAGCTGCGTACCCTCGCCGACCGCAACCAGGTGCTGTCCCCGATGATCGGGCTCGGCTACTACGGCACGTTCACGCCGCCCGTCATCCTGCGCAACGTCATGGAGAACCCCGCCTGGTACACGGCGTACACGCCCTACCAGCCGGAGATCTCGCAGGGCCGGCTGGAGGCGCTGCTCAACTTCCAGACCGTCGTCGCCGACCTGACGGGGCTGCCCACCTCCGGCGCCTCGCTGCTCGACGAGGGCACCGCCGCCGCCGAGGCCATGGCGATGTCCCGCCGCGTCGGCAAGGTCAAGGACGGCGTCTTCCTCGTGGACGCCGACGCGCTGCCGCAGACCATCGCCGTCATACGGACCCGCGCCGAGCCCACCGGCGTCGAGGTCGTCGTCGCCGACCTCTCCGACGGCATCCCGCAGGACGTCGCCGACCGCGGCGTCTTCGGCGTGCTGGTGCAGTACCCCGGCGCGTCCGGCGCGGTGCGCGACCCCCGCCCGGTCATCGAGCGGGCGCACGAGCTCGGCGCGATCGTCACCGTCGCCGCCGACCTGCTGGCCCTCACCCTGCTCACCTCGCCCGGCGAGCTCGGCGCGGACATCGCCGTCGGCACCACCCAGCGGTTCGGCGTGCCGATGGGCTTCGGCGGCCCGCACGCCGGGTTCATGGCCGTACGCGAGAAGTTCGCGCGCAGCCTCCCCGGCCGCCTCGTCGGCGTCTCCGTGGACGCGGACGGCAACAAGGCGTACCGCCTCGCCCTCCAGACGCGCGAGCAGCACATCCGCCGCGAGAAGGCCACCAGCAACATCTGCACCGCACAGGTGCTGCTCGCGGTGATGGCCGGCATGTACGCCGTCTACCACGGCCCGGACGGCCTGGCCGGCATCGCCCGCCGTACGCACCGCTACGCGGCTGTGCTCGCCGAGGGGCTGCGGGCCGGCGGCGTCGACGTCGTGCACGGCGCGTACTTCGACACGCTCACCGCGCGCGTGCCCGGCCGGGCCGCCGACGTGGCCGCCGCCGCCCGCGCGAACGGCGTCAACCTGCGCCTCGTCGATGCCGACACCCTCTCGCTCGCCTGCGACGAGACCACCGGCCGCGCCCAGCTGGCCGCCGTCTGGGCCGCCTTCGGCGTGGTTTCCGACAAGGCGTCCGTCGAGCGGATCGAGGACCTGGACGCCGCGACCGCCGACGCGCTCCCCGCGGGCCTGCTCCGCACGGACGAGTACCTCGCCCACCCGGTCTTCCACCAGCACCGCTCCGAGACCGCGATGCTGCGCTACCTGCGCAAGCTCGCCGACCGGGACTACGCGCTGGACCGCGGCATGATCCCGCTCGGCTCCTGCACCATGAAGCTCAACGCCACCGCCGAGATGGAGGCGGTGACCTGGCCCGAGTTCGCCGCTCTGCACCCCTTCGCCCCCGTCGACCAGGCCGAGGGCTACACCACGCTCATCACCGAGCTGGAGGAGCGCCTCGCCGAGGTGACCGGCTACGACAAGGTCTCGCTCCAGCCGAACGCCGGCTCGCAGGGCGAGCTGGCCGGGCTCCTGGCCGTACGGGCGTACCACCGCGCCAACGGGGACACGCAGCGCACCGTCTGCCTCATCCCGTCCTCCGCGCACGGCACCAACGCCGCCAGCGCGGTCATGGCCGGCATGAAGGTCGTCGTCGTCAAGACCGGCGAGGACGGCGAGGTGGACGCCGACGACCTGCGCGCCAAGATCGAGCAGCACGGCGCCGAGCTGGCCGTGCTGATGGTCACCTACCCCTCCACGCACGGCGTCTTCGAGGAGCACATCAGCGAGATCTGCGCGGCCGTGCACGACGCGGGCGGGCAGGTCTACGTGGACGGCGCCAACCTCAACGCCCTCGTCGGGGTGGCCCAGCCGGGCCGGTTCGGCGGCGACGTCTCGCACCTGAACCTGCACAAGACGTTCTGCATCCCGCACGGCGGCGGCGGCCCCGGCGTCGGCCCGGTCGGCGTGCGCGCGCACCTCGCCCCGTACCTGCCCAACCACCCGCTCCAGCCGACCGCCGGCCCCGAGACCGGCGTCGGCCCCGTCTCCGCCGCGCCGTGGGGCTCCGCGGGCATCCTGCCCATCTCCTGGGCGTACGTCCGGCTGATGGGCGGCGAGGGCCTGGGGCGCGCCACCCAGGTCGCCGTGCTCGGCGCCAACTACATCGCCAAGCGCCTGGAGCCGCACTACCCGGTGCTCTACACCGGCCCCAACGGGCTCGTCGCGCACGAGTGCATCGTGGACCTGCGGCCGCTGACCAAGGCGACCGGCGTCAGCGTCGACGACGTCGCCAAGCGCCTCATCGACTACGGCTTCCACGCGCCGACGATGTCGTTCCCGGTGGCCGGAACGCTGATGATCGAGCCGACGGAGAGCGAGGACCTCGCCGAGCTGGACCGGTTCTGCGAGACGATGATCGCGATCCGCGCCGAGATCGAGCGGGTCGGCTCGGGGGAGTGGCCGAAGGACGACAACCCGCTGCGCAACGCCCCGCACACCGCGGCGGCGCTGGCCGGCGGCTGGGAGCGCCCGTACAGCCGCGAGGAGGCGGTGTTCCCGGCCGGGGTGTCGGCCGCGGACAAGTACTGGCCGCCGGTCCGCCGCATCGACGGCGCGTTCGGCGACCGCAACCTCGTCTGCTCCTGCCCGCCGCTGGAGGACTACGACAGCTGACGGGGGCCGCAGCCCCCATGGGTCGGGGCCGGTTCGGCGCGTTCGCCGGGCCGGCCCCTTCTTTGCTCGGTTTCCTTGCTCGGTGCGCGCCGCGTCAGGCGGCGGTCATCACGTGCTCGGTGCCGAATGGCCGGTGCGGGGCGATGATCTGCCCGTCCGGCAGCAGCTCACCGGTGTCCTCGAAGAGCAGGACGCCGTTGCACAGCAGACTCCAGCCCTGTTCCGGGTGGTGCGCCACCAGATGGGCGGCCTCACGGTCGGCGGAGTCGGCTGTCGGGCACGGTGGCTGGTGCTGGCACATGGATGGGTTCTTTCGCTGCGGTGAGTTGAGTTCTGAGACGAGTCCGTCACGGCTGCTCGGTGCGGTTTTCAAGGCCGCCCCCCGTTCCCCCGTTGTCAATTCGGTCGGTCAGTCCCAGTGTTGCCCCACGAGCGTGATTTCGCAGGGATTTCACGGGAGCTCTCCTCTGCTAGGGGAAGACGCGTCACCCATGAGGACGGTTGCCGCCAACACCGCCGTCTCTTCGGGTGGTTCGGGATGGTCATAGTGGGCTAGTCCGCCCGATGAACGCCCGTGGCGGGCGGGGAGACGGTGACCGCAGCACAGCGCCCCACGG
>NZ_JBHVHQ010000116.1:0-14446 GCF_042800135.1 Streptomyces sp. NPDC057654
TTTCGAAATACTTCGCGAGCTGGTGAAAAACAGGGCCCGGACGCTCTCTCCTCGCCCCCCTCCAGCGAGGAGAGAGCACGTAGTCCGGGCCCCTGTCAGGCGTGAGCGGCCTGGGGTTTCCACAGGGGAGGAGCGTGGAATCGCCCGTGCTGGGGAATTTACCTAGGATTGACCGACACTTGCAGTGTCGGATCTGGAGGACCCTTGACCGAGGCAGCGGACGGCGAATCCATCAGCCGCCTCCTCCGCGCCTGGCGCGCCCGTACGGACGCCAGGCAGATCCGCGAGCTCCGCGGCGTCGAGCCCCGCCCCGGCCGCCGCCTCTCCCAGGCCCACGTCGCCCGGCTGACCGGCGTCAGCGAGGGCTGGTACCGCGCGCTGGAGTCCGGCCGGCGACAGGACTTCTCCGAGGGCTTCCTGCTCCGGGTCGCCCGCGCGCTGGACCTGAGCGAGGCGGAGACCCTCACCCTCTTCCTCGCCGTCTGCGGCCGCCGCCCGCCGGAGGAGACGCCGCGCGCTCCGCGGGAGCTGCCCGAGGGCGTGAAGGCCCTCCTGGAACAGCAGGTCAGCTACCCCGCGTACCTCTCGGACATCGCCTGGAACGTGGTCGCGGTCAACAGCCTCATGGCCGAGTGGTTCCCCTGGTCCGTACGGCCGAACGCCAACCTCATCCGCTGGGCCCTGCTCTCCCCCGAGGCGCGGGAGCAGATGCTGGACTGGGAGCACAGCTGCGCCCGCGCCTACCTGGCCATGCTCCGCGTGGCCGCCAACAGCAACCCGGACAACGCCGAGCTGCGCGCCCTCGTCCGCGAGGTGCTGGACGCCGACGCGGACTGCCGCCGCATCTGGGCGCAGGGGAGCGAGGTGGTCGAGCACCGGGACGGGCACGTCTTCCGGCTGCGCCTGCCGTACCACGGCGACCGGGAGATCCGGGTGACGAGCCATGTGCTGCTGCCGATACAGCGCACGGACCTGCGGTTCGTGTTCATCACGCCGGTGGAGGAGCCGGGGGCGTAGGCGGGCCGGGTTGCAGAAAGCCCCAAATAGCGCCAAGTCGAGTACGGCGTGGAATAGCCGGTCACTGTGGGACAAGCTTTTGGTAGCGGTTAATGGGGTGGTTGTTGATAATTGGGCGGGGCTTAACCGGGCGGTGGGGCGGGCGTGTTGAGGGGGCGGGCCGGGGCCCTGGCTATGGTTGCTGCGCATGACGCACACCGAGGCCGAGGCCGGGACTGGGACAGAGGCAGAGAGCCGGGCCGAGGCAGGGGCCGAGGCAGGGACCGGGACCGAGACCGGGATCGAGATCACCGCGGAGCTGGTCCGGGAGCTGCTGCGCGAGCAACACCCCGACCTGGCCGGACACTCCGTGCGGCTCGGTGCGCGCGGCTGGGACAACCAGCTGTGGCGGCTCGGCGACGATCTCGCGGTCAGGCTGCCGTGGGCGACGCAGTCCGCCGATGAACTGCTGCGCAAGGAACACGCCTGGCTGCCCGGCCTCGCCCCGCGGCTCCCGCTGCCGGTGCCCGTACCGCAGCGGATCGGGGAGCCCTCCGCGAAGTTCCCACGGCCGTGGATCGTCACCACGTGGGTGCCGGGCGCGCCCGCCGACCACGCCCCCGCCACGCGCGGGGGTGAAGCGGCCGACCGGCTGGCCGCCTTCCTGACCGCCCTCCACCAATCCGCCCCCGAGGACGCGCCTACCGGCGGCGACCGCGGGGGCTCGCTGGCCGATCTGTCCGGGGAGTTCTTCGAGGGGCTCGCCGAGGCCGCCGAGGCGGGGTTGATCCCCGACCCGGACGCCGTACGGGCGGTGTGGGAGGACGCCGTCGCCGCACCCGGGTGGGCGGGCCTGCCGGTGTGGATCCACGGCGACCTGCACCCGGCCAACATCCTCACGGCGGACGGCACCTTCTGCGGTGTGATCGACTTCGGCGACCTCTGCGCGGGCGACCCGGCCTGCGATCTCGCCGCGGCCTGGGTGCTGCTGCCGGACGGGGCCGCGGAGCGCTTCCACGCCGCGTACGAGCCGGCAGCGGACGCCGCGACCCTGCGCCGTGCCCGCGGCTGGGCGGCGCGGCAGGCCGTCGGCGGCGTCATGATCGGTGACGCGGGTGTCCACGGCCGCCCCGGTGGGAAGGCCACTTGGGGACCGCCGGCCCGGACGGCGCTGCGCCGCCTCGCCGCGACAAGGTAGGGCCGACCCTGGCGGTTGCTTCAGGACATTCGGGCATCCACCGGTGTCCAGGAGGTCCGGCGCCCTGCCCCGCCATACCTGGCAGCTCGTGATCATGGTCAGGTATACCGGAAGGCTGAAGATCGGCGCCGGAAGGAACTGCGATGTACGAACGAGTGAGCAGCCAGGCGCCGAAGGGGCGGGATGCCTCGGCGGGGCGTACCTCCCCGGCCAGGAAGGCGACGCCCGTCAACCCCCTGGCAGCCCTCAACGCCACGGCAGGCAACGCCGCCGTGGCCCAGATGATGCGCGCGCCCGCCCAGTCCGCTCAGTCCGTCCAGTCCGCTCAGGACAAGCACGTACACGGTGCGGGCTGCGGCCACGGGAAGCAGCAGCAGGCGGTGCAGCGCGCGGCCCTGCCCGCCGTGCAGCGAGCGGGCCACCCGGCCAAGATCGACGGCGAGGTGCGCAGGCTGGTCGACCAGGCGGCGGGCGACATCGCCAAGTTCGTCGCCAATTACGACACCTGGCAGGAGAAGGTGAACGCCGGCGACTACAAGTGGGTGGATAAGAACGGCGAGCTCAACGACGCGTGCGAGTACCTGGAGAACCTGATCGGCGAGCCCGCCGGGCGCGGCGAGGCGGAGATGCTGGCCGCGCTGGAGGCGGCTATCCGCGCCGAGGTGACCGCCACTTCGGCGGAGACGGTGGCGAACACCCGGGCCGCGGCGAACATCGCGAAGCACAAGCTCGTACTCGGCCGCACGAGCGACACCGGCAAGTGGGCCGAGTACCAGCAGAACAAGCCCCAGACCGGGGACCGGCTGTCCGGTGACGCGCGCATGGGCCGACGGCTGAACACCGCCAAGTGGTCCGTTCCCGTCAACTACGCCTTCATGGACGGCGGCATCGCGGAGCGCGCGGTGTTCAAGCTGGTCACCAGCCTCGGTTCGCAGATCGAAGGCATGCTGGTCGCCGGGAAGCTCAACGCGGGCAACTTCTGGAAGACGATCGAGAGCCTGGGCAACAGCGCGCTCTGGGACAGCAACAAGTCGGACGAGAACGGCGGCCCCCAGGCGATGCTGGGCCACGAACTCCTCCAGCTCATCGAGGCCGGTTACCGCTTCTACGGCCGCGAGAGCGGCTACGCGCAGGGCGACGCCAGGCTGGTAGCGGTCCACCCGGACCGCCCGGCCCCGGACCCGGGGGACAAGACCAAGCCGCTGACGCTGCCTGCGTAAGGCCGTCTGCTCGGGGCTGCCGTTGGTGGGGTGCGTATTGCCCTTAGTGGGGCGGTATTCGGTGTGGGTGGGTGCGGGTTTCGTCTCGGACCCTCCGGGTCCAAGGCGCTGGCAGCGGAGGGGGAGGGGGCGGGCCTGGGGCCGGTGCGCTGCCTGCCGCTTGGCGGGTGGCCGGGGGTGAGGACTGGCTCCGCTGCGCTCCGCCGGTAGCCGACTACTGGTAGGTAGGGTGCGATTGCCGCCCGACAAAAGCCCCTTTCCGGTCGCCGAATCGGACGGTAACCGCACTCTGTTGAACGGCGGACCTGGCGCACCGGACATACCGGGCGCGCTCGCCGTCAGAGTGGAGTTTCCCCACCCGTGGGCCCTCCTTGTACGGGCGGAAACCGCACCCCAACGGCCGGCCCTCCCCGGGGCGCAGCGCAGCGCGCCCTCTCTCTTCGGCTCATGTGGGCCGCAGGCCCGAAGCGAGAGCCGCACCCGCCCACGCCGAATACCGCCCCACTAAGGGCAATACGCGTCCACTAAGCAATATGCGCCCCACTCGGCAGCATTCACCCAACAGCCCCACCTGCTCCACAACTCCCCCACAACCCCCAAGTTTCCACCAAAACACCACCGCCATTTCCGTTGCATGATGTTTGAAGGTGGTCGGAAGTGGCCGAAGTGACGCCCCATCCATGCTCGATCCCGCGCCGACATGTTTGTATGTGTTGGTGATCGTTAACGTACAAGAGACAACCGAGCAGCAGACGTACGTAGACAGCATCGTGGAGCGCTGGTGCAAGGACGAGGACGCTGAGGCGCTCGTCCAGGGGGCGCAGCGCCTCACCCGGGGAGAGGCGCGGCAGCAGCTGTTCAGACTGGGGCATGCGCTGCGCGGGCAGGGGCTTGAGCCCGGCGACAGCGTGGGACTGTTCCTGGCCAACCGCGTGGAATCCGTCCTGGCGCAGCTCGCCGTCCACCTCATCGGCTGCCGCGTCGTCTTCCTGCCGCCCGAGCCCGGCCCCGGTGAACTCGCCGCGCTGGTCGAGCAGTCCCGCGCCCGCGCCGTCGTCACCGACCCGCTCTTCGCGGACCGCGCCGCCGACGCGGCCGGCCGCAGCGCCCACGCGCCCGTACTGCTCAGCCTCGGGCCCTGCGACCAGCAGGCCGCCGACCTGCTGGCCCTCGCCGCAGATTGCCCGGACACGCGCCCCGAGGGCGTGCCCGCCCTCGGCCCGGACGACGTCGCCACCGTCTTCTACACCGGCGGCACCCTGGGCCGCCCCAAGCTCGCCGCCCACACCCACCACCTCTACAAGGTGCTGGTGAACCGGGTGGAAGAGGCTCCGGACGAAGCTCAGGACGAGGCTCCGCAGGAGCCCGCCCCCCAAGGGTTCTCGAACATGTACCAGGGCACGGACCGGGTGCTCGTCTCCACGCTGCTGACGCACGGCAGCGGCCACATGACGTCGGTTCAGGCCGTGGCGACCGGGTCCGTCCTCGTCGTCCTGCCCGAGTTCGAGCCGGGCGCGGCGCTCACGGTGCTGCGCGAGGAGCGGATCACCGGCACCATGCTCGTACCGCCCATGATGTACGCGCTGCTCGACCACCCCGAGTGCGTGCCCGGCGTCCTGCCCGAGCTGCGCCGCCTCTTCGTCGGCGGCGCGGCCACCTCCCCCAGCCGCCTACAGCAGGCCATCGAGGTGTTCGGGCCCGTGGTCGGCCAGGGGTACGGGCAGTCGGAGGCGCTCGGCATCGCCGTGTTCGGCTCGGACGACCTCGCCTCGGAGGCTCCCCTCCGCCCCGAGCTGTGGCGCAGCACCGGCCGCCCGATACCCGACGTCGACGTCGAGATCCGTCCCGAGGACGGTACGGACGCCCTGCCCGCCATGGAGGTCGGCGAGGTGTGCGTACGCGGCAAGACGGTGATGCTCGGCTACTACGAGGACCCGGAGCGCACCGCCGCCGCGATTCAGGACGGCTGGCTGCGCACCGGGGACATGGGCTTTCTCGACGCCGAGGGGTACCTCTACCTCGTCGACCGGGCCAAGGACATCATCGTCACCGGCAGCACCAGCGACAACGTCTACTCCAGGGTCCTGGAGGACTTCCTCCTCACGCTCCCGGGCGTTCTCAACGCGGCGGCCCTGGGCGTGCCGGACGAGGAGTTCGGGGAGGCCGTTCAGATCTTCCTGGCCACGGCCGAGGGTTCGGACGTCGACCCGGCGGCGGTCGGTGACGCGGTGACCGACGCGTTGGGGGAGCTGTACACGCCGCGCAGGACGGTGCTGCTCGACAAGCTGCCGACGACCAAGGTCGGCAAGGTGGACAAGAAGGCGCTGCGCACCGCGTGGACGAACGGGGAGTACGACACTCCGTAGGGCAATCCGTAGGGCAATCCGTAGGGCAACGCCGTGGCGCGGGCGGTCGTCATCCCGTCCATCCCGTCCACCGCGTCGACCCCATCCGCCCCGTCCACCCCGTGTGGCGCAGCCAGTCCTCGAAGGTCATCAGGCCCGGGTGCAGGCTGCGCAGCAGGGTGATGTCCCGGTCCCGCTCGTAGACATCGCGGTCGGCGAAGAACTGGAACATCGCCGCGTAGTCGTGGGCGAAGCGGGGTACGGCGTCTTGCAGTTCGGCGTGCGTCATCGGGGTGTACGTACTGGGAACGCCCGTGACCCGGGTGAAGGCGGCGGCGATCTCATCGCCGGTGAGGCTGTCGCCGATCACCGCGAGGTCGCGGGCGCCCCAGGACTGCCAGTGCTCGAAGATGTGCCCCGCGAACCAGGCGATGTCGTTGAGGGCGACGAGCGGATAGCAGGCTGCGCCGAGGGGGAGCCTGAAGGCGAGTCTGCCCCGGCCGTCCGGGCGGGGGGCCAGCCGGTCGCGGAGGTTCTCGAAGTACGGGGCCGTGGTCAGTACCGAGACGTGGTTCGTGTACCAGCCGTCGCCCTCCTCGCGGAGCATTTCCTCCGACCGCATCAAGCCGATATGGGCGGCGACGGCCGCCTTGCTGTCGAAGTGCGGTACGGGGTGGCCGGTCAGCGTCACCGGGCCGTCCAACGAGGACCAGATGAAACGGTCCACACCGGCCCCTTCGGCGGCGGCCAGCAGGGCCAGGCCCTGCCGGTACTCGCCCACGGCGCTGCCGGTCGAGAAGAAGTCGGTGTTGGCGAATACGCGGTCGGCCGACCTCATCAGCGCTTCGAGAACCGCTGTGTCGTCGAGGGCCGCCGGGTCGTAACGGACCAGCCGCAGACGGCCGGGCGCGGTGTCGGCGAGTCCGGCGGCGAGCGCGGCGGCGTGCGGGGAGTCCGGGCGGCGGGTGGTGACGGTGACGGTGGCGTCGGTGGTGGCGAGCAGGTGCCGGACCACGTGCCGGCCCATCGCTCCGGTTCCGCCGATGACGAGTATGTGGGCGTGGTTCATGGGGTCGTCGTTCCTTGTTCTTCTGTGCGGTGTTCTGTGCGGTGTGCGAGGACGTGCTCGGCCACCTGGGCGTGGGTGGCGATCCAGACGTCACCGGACGTACGGAGGTGGTCGAGGATCTGGCCGACCATGCCGGCGAGGAGCGGCCGCCCTCCGACGTGGGCGTGGACGGTCAGGTGGAAGAGGCCGGGGCCGGGGGCGGCGAGCAGCTCGTCCAGTAACACGCGGTGCAGGTCGCGGTAGGCGTACGGGCCCGCCGCGGCGTTGCGTACGTCGGAGTGGTCGCTGTGCATGAGGGAGACCAGCGGCCCGTGAGCGGTGGGCAGGATCTGCGGGAGGTCGTGGTCGCTGTGGTCGCCGATCCAGCGGTAACCGGCCTCCGTGAGCAGATCGCCGGTACGCCGCGACCCGGTGGCGCGCGGGCTCATCCAACCGGTCGGCCGCAGCCCGGTGACCTGCTGGAGGACGTCGGTACAGCGCCGGATGTTGTCCCGCTCGGCGTCCTCGCCGAGGAGCGCCGGTACGACGTCCTGAGCCCAGGAGTGCCCGGCGATTTCGTGTCCCGCGTCGTGCACGGCCACCACCGTGTCCGGGTACCGCTCGGCGACGAGCCCGTTGACGCCGACGGTGGCGGGCAGACCACCGAGATCACCGAGAACGTCGAGCAGCCGCCAGATGCCGGTGGTGACGCCGTACTCCACCCAGGACGCGCTGTGCGTGTCCTCCACATCGCCGGGCAGCGGCCAGGCCGAGGCCATCGGCGCGTACGCGGGACTGTGTCCCGGAGACCACAGCTCCAACGCGACGGTGATCAGCGCGGCGACTTTCCGCCCGCCCGGCCAGTCGATCTCTGTCCTCATCCGCTTCCCCTACGTCGGCTTTCGGCTTTCGGCTCTCGGCTTTCGGCTTTCGGGAGCTTCAGCTGTGGACGCTATGAAGGTGGCGGGTACCTCCAGGTTCCTGGCGGCGGGCTACCATCGCGGGCGTGCGTGAATACCCCGGCAGCGTCTTCCTCGCCGACTGCCCGGCCCGGTTGGCGATCGAGATCATCGCCGACAAGTGGGCGGTGGTCGTGCTGTTCGCCCTGAGCCGGAAGCCGTGCCGCCACGGCGAGTTGATCGACCAGATCGGCGGCATCTCCCGCAAAGTGCTGACGCAGACGCTGCGGCGGTTGCAGGGCTACGGCCTGGTCGAGCGCCATGCCGAGGGAGGCGGCAAGGTCGAGTACGTACTGACGGACCTGGGCCGGACGCTGACGGGGCCGATCGCTGCGCTGACGCAGTGGGCGCACGAGCACGGCGGGGCGGTGGCGGCCTTCCAGGAGTCGGCCGAGTCAGCCGAGTCCACTGACTGAGGTCACCCACAGCCCCCTGGACTCCCTCGCCCCCTCCTGATCACTCAGGTCCCACACCGGCCGCGCCGGATGCCGCACGTGCAACCGCACGCCCCGGCCACACCCGATCACGCCCGATCACACCCCGATACCGGCCGATTCCTCTGGGTAGCCAACGGGGGTCGGCGCGACAACGGCCCGTCCGGGCCCGGGACTTGACGCCGACGCACTCTCACCGAGGAGCGAAGAGTGAAGGCGATGAAGATTGCGGCGGTCGCGGCGGGAACGCTCGGGGTGTTCGCCCTGAGCATCGGCCCCGCCATGGCCGAGGCGTACGTGAAGCCAGGTCAGGGAGCCGGTGCGTGTCCCTCCGGGTACGTGTGCCTCTACGACAACCTGAACCTCAACCAGGACGACCCGGGCGACGTCCTGGTCACCAACGAGAGCCTGGCGGACCTGCACCCGTACCACTTCGGCGACAGAGCCAGCTCCTACGTCAACAAGACCGGTCACTACGTGGTCTTCTACGACCACGGGGACTATCAGGGCGGCCAGCAGTTCGTAGCGTCGGGCACCTCCGGCAACATGCCAGGTTCCATGGGCGATGACGTGTCCTCGCTGAAGATCCTGCCGTAGCCCTGGCGGGCGGCCGGCCGCCGGCGCCGGAGGAGTCGAACGGTGACTTCTCCGGCGCTGTCGCGCGTCCTGTCGCCTACTGCTTGCCTACTCCGCCTTGAGCTCGGCCCAGACGGTTTTGCCGACCGTACGTCCCTCCACGCCCCAGCGGTTCGCGAGCGTACGGACGATGAGCAGCCCCCTGCCGAACTGGTCGGAGTACGGATCGGCCACGCGCGTGCGCGGATGGCGTTCCCCCTTCGGGTCGGTCACGGCCACCCGCAGTACGGACCCGCTCAGGAACAGCTCCACCCGGAACAGCCGCTCCCGCAGGCAACCGTGCAGCAACGCGTTGGTGATCAGCTCACTCGCCAGCAACGCCGCGTCCCCGGCCACCGCCTTGTACCCCCATTCGCATGTCAGCCGCGCCACGCGTCTCCGGGCCACCGGGACGTTATACGGGTACGGGGTGTAGTCGACGACGTCGTAACGCTCGTCCAGTTCGCCGGTGTCGATGGCCATGGACGCGCACCTCCTTGTGCGGTCGCGGAGCCCGTACGCCACGTCGGTCACCCTCGGTGTCTATGCCGATCCGCGCAGGGCGGAGCGGTGCACTTCCGTGGGGTGGCTGCGCCGCTGTGCGAGCGGTTGCGTACTGACGGTAGCGATGTCGTGACTTTGCGCGCAAGCGGTCTTGGAGATATATATCTCCCGATCTTGGTTGTGCGGCTCCGTGATCGGTTGCAGACTGAGCGGGCTCAGGGAGGTGCGGCGATATGGCGAGGGGCCAAGCGGGTCTCGGCAACCGTGTATCTACGGTGCTGGCACGGAAGTTGGGGGCCGAACTGCTACGGCTGCGCGACGCGGCCGGGCTCACGCAGCCGCAGGCGGCGGAGGCGTTGAGCGCCACTGCTGCGAAGGTCGCGAAGATGGAACGGGGCTGGGTGCCCTTCCGGGACCCGGACGTTCTGGTGCTTGCCCGGCTGTACGGGTTGGAGGACCCGAAAGCAGTCGACGGCCTCCTCCGGCTGGCCAAGCTCGACCGCGAACGCCGCAAGGCCAAAGGGTGGTGGCAGCATTCGCCGGAGGCGGGTGCGCTGGCCGAGTACATCGCGATGGAGGATGTCGCGACACGCATTCGGACCTGGCAACTGTCACTGGTGCCAGGACTGTTCCAGACACCTGCGTACACGCGGGCGTTGGCGGTCGCGGAGGGCGGGTGGGACGACCCCGAGGACGTTGAGCGCATTGTCGAGGTCAGGGCCAAGCGGCAACTGCGGCTTCTGGGCGACGAACCATTGCAGATCTACGCTGTGGTTTGGGAAGCCGCTCTGCGGCAAGAGATCGGCGGCCGGGCGTCGATGCGCGGGCAGTTGGAACGCGTCATCGAGCTTACAGATCTGCCCAATGTGCGATTGCAGGTCTTGCCCTTTCGGGCTGGCGGGCATCCAAGTGTGGGCAGTGCGTTCAGCATTGTGTCGTTCGCCGATGTGGGGGCCGTGGACGTCGTTCACCAGGACACGATCGGTGCCACCGTGTGGGTGGAGAATGACACTGAAGGTGCTACGTACAACGACTTCTTCGAGCGGACGGCCAGGTTGAGTCTGTCGCAGCACGATTCCCTCGTACTCATCGACAGCATCCGCAAAGGAATGTGACGCGTGGCCAAGTTCCAGTTCCTGAAGTCCAGCTACAGCACCGCTAGCGGTGAGTGCGTCGAGATAGCCACCAACGTCCCCGACGTCGTAGCCATCCGTGACTCCAAATCTCCCTCCGGTCCCACTCTCCACGTATCGCCCGCCGCCTGGGTGGCCTTCCAGAAAGCCATAGCCGACGGCAGCGGCAACGCAACCTAAGAGATCACAGGCGGTCAGCCCGTGGCTGACCGCCTATGGTCAAGAAATGTGCGCAACGCCGCCCGCCCAGGGCAATGGCTCAGCGCCAGAGCTGGTGGTCGTTGGAGCCGCCGGCGCAGCCGATCGTGCGGAGGCCGTATTCGCTGTCGTCAAGACACTTATTGGTGGCCTGGCTCTGGAAGGAGATGGAATCGGCACGGTGGTGGGTGATCCACCAGCTCTGCTGGGGCGATGAGTTGCAGGGGCGGGTGGCGAGGGTGACGCCGTCGTCATAGAGGCAGCGGCCGGTGTTCACGTTCTTGATCTGGCGGGTGCCGTCGTTCCAGACGTGGATGCTCCAGTCCTGGAAGTTCAGTCCGTTGCAACCGAATCCGCGCAGACCGTAATTGCTGTCGTCAAGGCAGGAGCCGGTGAACATGTTGCCGAACGTCTGGACCGCATCGGTGATCTTGGGCGACGGCGCGGAGTCGGCCACGGCCGGCGAGGCCATGGCTCCGCCGAGGAGGAGGGTGGAGGAGATGGCGAGGGCGAATTTCGTGCGCTTCTGGAGCAACAAAACGTGTCTCCTGGAGTAGTCGGAACGATCGTTGTGACCGTGTAAGGGTGGGCGTCGCGGTGCTGGTGGGACAACGGAGGAAAGGCACGGCTTAAAACCCCAGCCGGGGGGCTGGCGGGGATGTGGTTCGTTGACATTGCGCGGGGGGCGTTGTGTTGCGAGTGGTGTTTGGTTCGGAGGATCTCGCGCGGGTTCGGGTGGCGATGGGGCCGGACCGTATGTGGGAGATCGCCAATAGCGTGCAGACGCTTCAACGGCGGGACGGGGCGACGGCGTTCGGGGACTGGAGACAGTCGGTGCGGGCGAGGATTTCGCGGGAGGGGAGACGGCTGGCGTCGTTGTTGCCGCCGCGCGGCTATTCCCCGGATTTCCTGACGCCGACGGCGTTACCGACACCGGGTTCGGCGGGGGACTCGTACGGGCCTGACGCGCTCGATGCGGAGATCGACACCGTACTGAGCACGCCCCGCCCCCGCCTGGCGGCGGAGCTGACACGCTTCGCGGCCGGCAGGGAAGCACCGGGGTGGGTGGGACGGCTGGCACGCGGGGAGCCGGAGGCGTTACGCGGTCTGGGGGCGGCCATACGTACGTACCAGGCGGAGGCGGTCGCACCGTACTGGCCACGGGTTCACGCGTACGTGGAGGCGGACCGGGTCAGCCGCCTGCGCGCCATGCTCGACGGCGGCGTGGACGGGCTGCTGGCGGGGTTGGGGCCGCACATGCGGTGGCGGCCACCGGTGTTGGAGGTGGCTTACCCGGTGCGGCGGACGCTGCGTTTGGAGGGCCGGGGGCTGATCCTGCAACCTTCCTTCTTCTGTTGGCCGACCCCGGTGAGCCTCGCCGCCGACGATCTCCAACCGATCCTGGTCTACCCCGTACGGCATGACGCGCTCCGCGCTGCGGGGGCCGATGACGCCCGTACCGCGCGGGACGCGGCGCTCGGTGCGCTGATGGGGCCGACGCGGGCGGCGGTGCTGGTCGCGGCGCTGACGGGTTGCGGTACCGGTGATGTGGCGAGGCGGCTGGGGGTGTCGCATCCGGCGGTGAGCCAGCACATCGCGGTGCTGCGGGGGGCGGGCCTGCTCGTGACGGTAAGGGAGGCCGGGCGGACCCTGCATGTGGCGACGGCTCAGGGCCGCGCGCTTGCGCACGCCGCCCGCCACGGCAGTCTCCAGTAACGACAACCTCCGTATGTGTACCCGCTCTGAGCTGCGGAAATGAGTACACGGACTCATGCGCCGCCCCGGCCGCCTTCCTACGGTCGGAGTCATGACCGACGCCACCTCCACCACACCAGCACCAGCGGCCCCTGGGACACCTGAGAACCGACGAGGGGCCATCCGCCTCGTCATCCTCCTGGTCATCGGGCTGGTGCTGGTCATCGCCGCTTGCCTTGGGCTTCAGCGCTGGTGGGAGGGCGAGCCCTATCCCGAGGCGGACCCACGTGCGGTGGTCGGTCGGCTCCAGGACTCGGCCCGGAGCTCGTACGAACTGCTGTCGCGGCCGGAGGTGGACGGGCTGGGCTGGCGGAACGTCGACACGGGCCCTTGCTACTACCGCGGGATGCAGTACCTGTCCCACTTCGATCAGCCGGACGAAGACGTCAAGAGCTTCCACACCGGATGGGCCACGGAGAAGCCGGTCGCGCGGGCCGACGCCGTGACCGCCGTGGCCCGCCTCCGCGAACGCCTGAAGGCGGACGGCTGGTCGGTCAGCTCCGAACGATCCGACCGCAACTCCCTGGAACTCCGCCTCATCCACCCCGACACGGCCGACTACTTCACGGCGGAGTGGTACGGCGCCCGGAGCCACAGCCCCCTGCGCATCGCCACGGGGACTGAATGCGTCCGTATGACGACGGCCTGGAAGCCCGACGCCGAGAGCTAGCGCTGCGTGGCACGTAGTCGCGCCGGCTGATGACGGCCGGGCCGCGCTGTACGAACGGCTGGACGCCATGGCCGCGCGGCCGGCGTCACCTGGACCGTCCCGGCGCGGCGCTGTGCGACTGACTGCACGAGCAGCGAGGGGTGGCCATCTCCGCCGACACCGGGGAGACCCCGGCAGGCGGCCGGCCGCTGCTGCACGTAACCGACCGGGCCGCGCCGGCCGAATCACGACCCGCTCGGAGGGGGACGGAGAGGCGGCTTTCGGCCGCTGGGGACCGACGACTGGCCTTCCACGTCCTTCGTTCGAGGAATTTCTTGACGCCCACTTTCGATGATGTTATAGCTTCTAACTAACGAGTTGCCTTATATCTAAGGTTCCAGCATCCAGCGCTAAGGAGTAGTCATGGCCCACTCCGAGCACACCCCCAGCGGTATCGACGAGACCGCCCCGGTGATCTCCCGGCACAGCATCCGAATCGCCGCCCCCATCGAGCGGGTATGGCAGGTGCACACCGACATCGACGCCTGGCCCCACTGGCAGACCGACATCGGATCCGCCCGGACCGACGGTCCTGTGACACTCGGCAGCACCTTCCACTGGACCAGCGCCGGCCTGACCATCGACTCCACCGTCTATGCCTTCGAGGCCCCCGGGCGCATCCTGTGGGGCGGCACCGCCCACGGCATCACCGGCATCCACGAGTGGCGTTTCGAGGCCCACGGCGACGAAACCCAGGTGTACAACGAGGAGTCCTGGTCGGGCGACCCGGTCGACGCCGACACGGAGAACCTGCGGAAGATGCTCGGCCAGTCCCTCGACGCCTGGCTCGAACGCCTCCGCCGCGCCGCGGAGGACCCTGCGTAGGTGCCTGCCTCTCCGGCCCCGTCGCCGGAGACTTCGTCTCGAACCCTTCGGGTCCACAGCGCGGGGGCGGTTGGGTGGGGCGGTATTCCGCTCGGCCGGGTGCGGCTTTCGTCTCGGACCCTCCGGGGCCACAGCGCTTGTAGCGGCTGGAAGCTCTGCTGCGCTCCGCAGGCGGCTTACTGGCAGGTAGGGTGCGGTTACCGCCCGACAAAAGCGCCTTATGGGACGCGGAAGTGGGCCGCAACCGCACCCTGTTGAAGGGTGAACCTGGCGTGTCGGACATACCGGGCGCGGTGGCCGTCAGAGTGAAGTTCCCCCAGCCAAGGGCCCTTCTCGTACGGGCGGAAACCGCCCCCGGACGGCCAGCCGCCCCGGGCGCAGCGCAGCGCGCCCTTTCACTTCGCCTGCCGTGGGCCGCAGGCCCGAAACGCCCCCGCACCCGAGCAACTCGCAATAACCCCATCGCGGCAGCAGCCAGCGGCGCAGCGCAGCGGAGCCAGCCTGAAC
>NZ_JBHVHQ010000117.1:0-14438 GCF_042800135.1 Streptomyces sp. NPDC057654
CGGTGTGAACCGCGGGCCGGACCCTGGTGCGCGAGGCGGCAAGCCGCTTACTCCGCCTTGATCGCCGACAGCATGTTCAGCCGGGCGGCCCGGCGGGCGGGCCACATCGCGGCCAGGATGCCGACCAGCGCGGACAGCAGCAGGAAGATTCCCATCCGGCCCCACGGCAGCACCAGCGAGTACGTGTCCATGGTGGAGCCGATCAGCTCGCCGGCCGCCCAGCCGAAGAACACGCCGAGCACGAGGCCGAGCACGCCGCCGAAGAGCGAGATGACCAGCGACTCCAGGCGCACCATCCGCTTGATGCCTTTGCGGTCCAGGCCGATGGCCCGCAGCATCCCGATCTCCTGGGAGCGCTCGAAGACCGACATGGCCAGGGTGTTGACGACGCCGAGCACCGCGACGATCACGGCCATGGCGAGCAGCCCGTAGAGCATGTTCAGCATCAGGTTGACCATCGAGGCGATCTCGTTGGTGATGTCCTTCTTGTCCTGGATCGCGATGGCGGGGTTGTCGCCGAGCGCCTTGCGCAGCGCGTCCTTGGACTCCTTGTTCGCGCCGCCCTTGGTCTTGACCAGCACCTGCTGGTCGGTGGCGTCCTTCTGGTGCGGGGCGAGCGTCGCGGTGTCGACCAGGATGCCGCGCAGCAGCTGGTTGCCCTTGTAGATGCCGGAGACCGTCATCCGGCTCTTCTTGCCGTCCTCGAAGGTCGCGACGTACGAGGAACCGACCTTCAGGTGGTGTTCCTTGGCGTGGTCCTCGTCCATGACGGTGCTGTGACCGCCGACGTTCAGGGAGCCGGAGGCGAAGTCGAGGTTGGTGAGCTTCGCCAGGTCCTTGCCGTTGACGCCCGTCAGATAGCCGCTGTCGCCGTTGATGTGGGCGCCCGAGCTGCGCATCGGGCTGGACGCGGTGACGTTCGGGTCGGCGGCGATCTCCTTGCTGACCTGCGGGGAGAGCGGGAGCTTGTTCTCCATGGCGACGACGTAGTCGGCCTTGACGGAGTCCGTGGCCATCTTGCCGACGGCCGCCTGGACGCTGCCGGCGATGACGGTCAGACCGGTGATCAGGGTGAGGCCGATCATCAGCGCGGAGGCCGTGGCGGCGGTGCGGCGCGGGTTGCGGACCGCGTTCTGCCGGGCGAGCTTGCCGGAGATCCCGAAGGCGCGCAGTACGGGCGCGGCGGCGGCGATCAGCGGCCGGGACAGCAGCGGGGTCAGCACGAACACCCCGATCAGCAGCAGCCCGGCGCCCAGGCCCAGCAGGCCCTTGCCGTCGGAGCCCATGCCGGTCGCGCCGATCACGGCCGCGATGCCCGCGCCGGAGAAGATCGCGCCGATGGTGTTGCGGACGACCAGGGAGCGGGTGGTGGCGACCGCGTGCACGCTGTTCATGGCGGCGATCGGCGGGATCTTCGCGGCGCGGCGGCCCGGCAGCCAGGCGGCGAGCATGGTCACCAGGATGCCGACGACCAGCGAGACCACGATGGTGGAGGGCTCGACGACCAGGGGGCCGTCGGGGACGGTGGCACCGCCGCCGTTCATCAGGGTGCGCAGCAGGGCGCCGATGCCGATGCCCGCGAGCAGACCGGTGACGGCGGCGATCGCGCCGACCACGAACGCCTCGATGAGCACGGAGCGGGTCACCTGGCGGCGGCTCGCGCCGACCGCGCGCATCAGGGCCAGCTCCTTGGTGCGCTGGGAGACCAGCATGGTGAAGGTGTTGGCGATGATGAAGATGCCGACGAAGAGCGCGATGCCCGCGAAGACCAGCAGGCCGGTCTTCATGCTGCTCATGCCGGTGGCGATGGCCTTGGCCTGGTCGTCGGCGAGCTTCTGGCCGGTGGTGGACTCGGCGGTGTGGGGCAGGATCTTGTCGATCGCGCTCTTGAGGGCGGTCTGGGACGTGCCGGGCGCGGCCTTCACGTCGATCTCGGAGAATTCCCCGGGCTTGGTGTAGAGCTTCTGCGCGGTCTTGGTGTCGAAGAGCGCGAGGCTGCCGCCGGCCGTGACGTTGCCGTCGTCGGTGGTGAAGACGCCGACGACCTTCTGCTGCATGACGGGCCCGTTGACGGACATCCGGACGGTGTCGCCGACCTTGACGCCCGCGCGCTCGGCGGTCTTGGTGTCGAGCACGATCTCGTGGGAAGTGTGCGGCGCGCGGCCGTCCTTGAGCGGGTACCGGATGTCGGCGCCGCCCTTGCCGGCGTAGTAGTTCCCGCCGGCGGACGTGAAGCCGCTGCCGGCGAGCTTGCCGTCCTTGCCGGAGACGGCGGCGAACCCGCCGACGGTGCCGGTGACCGCGTCGACGCCGGGCACCTTGGAGACCTTCGTCAGCAGGCTCTGGGGGAGCTGGTGCCAGTCATCGGGCTTGTCGGTGCCCTCGTTGCGGTTGTTGTCGGAGGAATCCGAGGTGGTGATGGCGATGTCGGTGTTGGTGAAGCCTTTCTCCGAGCTCTTCTGGAGCGCGCCGGAGATGGTCGAGGTGAAGACCAGGGTGCCTGAGACGAAGGCGACGCCGAGCATGACGGCGAGCACGGTCATCAGCAGCCTGGCCTTGTGCGCGAGCACATTGCGCAAGGCGGTACGGAACATGGTCAGTCCTGGGGGGAGGCTCCGCGCCCTTGGGCGACCGGGCGTCGGGGCCGGGGCGCGGGGGCTGCGAGGAGAAGTCTGGCGGGTGGGGGCGTGCGGCGTGAGGCCGGGAGGCTGAGGCTGTACGGGCCGGGGCCGGCGTTGGTCCGTACGGGCCGGGGTTCGTACGGGCGGAGGGAGGCGGGCCGGGGCCGGTGTCGGCTCGTACGCCTGCTCAGCTGCTCCGTCGGCTCAGCTGGTGCGCCCCCGGGCGTCGAAGCGCTTCATCCGGTCGAGGACGGCGTCGGCGGTGGGCTCGCGCAGCTCGTCGACGAGCCGTCCGTCGGCGAGGAAGACGACGCGGTCGGCGTAGGCGGCGGCGACCGGGTCGTGGGTGACCATGACGACGGTCTGGCCGAGCTCGCGCACGGAGTTCCGCAGGAAGCCGAGGACCTCGGCGCCGGAGCGGGAGTCGAGGTTTCCGGTCGGCTCGTCGGCGAACATGATCTCGGGACGGCCGGCGAGGGCGCGGGCGACGGCGACGCGCTGCTGCTGACCGCCGGAGAGCTGGTTGGGCCGGTGCTTGAGCCGCCCGGAGAGGCCGACGGTGTCGACGACCATGTCCAGCCACTTCTTGTCGGGCTTGCGGCCGGCGATGTCCATGGGGAGCGTGATGTTCTCCAGGGCGTTGAGCGTGGGGAGCAGGTTGAACGCCTGGAAGATGAAGCCGATCTTGTCGCGGCGGAGCTGGGTGAGCTTCTTGTCGCTGAGCGCGGTCAGCTCCACGTCGCCGATCCGGGCCGAACCGCCGGAGACCGAGTCGAGACCGGCCATGCAGTGCATCAGCGTCGACTTGCCGGACCCGGAGGGGCCCATGATCGCGGTGAATTCCGCCTGGTGGAAATCGAGGGAGACGGCGTCGAGCGCGACCACCTGGGTCTCACCCTGTCCGTAGACCTTGGTGAGATCCGTGGCGCGGGCGGCCACCGCGGTGGCGCGGACGGCGGTCTGGGCGCCGAGGGGGGAGGTGGTCACGGCGGGGGACTCCTGTCGGAACGAGCTTTTCGGGGACTGACACCATGGTCCGTGCCGAAAGCCGCCAGGGGATCAGACCCTGCTCCCGTTCCCTTGGGAGACCAGGGAGGTACCGCGCGGGAGTCGCATCATCCTTTGGTAGGAGCATGACCCTGACACCCCGGGGCAGGTAGGCGAGCCGTTCGGGGCGGCGAGATTGCGACAATTCCGCCTCCGGGCCCTGACGGGAGGGTGACCGGTCGGGAACAGCCCGTGGCATGTGCCAATGGCGTCGGCCGGGTACTGATGCACCCTCAGTTGCCAATAAAATAAGACAACCTCGGGCCAACGTTCCGCTGTTCGGGGGGCCGCTCGGGGCTAGGCTCGTCATGCTCTCCAAGGGGAGGGCCGTGCGCCTCCCTGTACGCACGGACCGAGAGCCCCTGCCCGGATGGTGGAATGCAGACACGGCGAGCTTAAACCTCGCTGGCCCTCGGGCCGTGCCGGTTCAAGTCCGGCTCCGGGCACCTCCTTGATCCGTTTCTTTCGCCAGGCGCTCGGCGAGTTCCGCGGCCGACAGGCGGAGCCTACGACTCCGCCTGTCGCGCGAGTAAGAGGGGCGCGGTAATTCTCCACTTGCCGTTGGTCACGGCGGCAACGCCCAGACGATCTGGGGTACCCGGCAGGCGGGGAGCCTACCCGCCGGGCGTGGCTGTGGCCTGTTCGACAGCTTCGCCAGGCATGTCGATACGCACAGTGTCCTGCCCGTTACGTCAAGTGCTGTGTGGAGCAGGGTGAGCTTCGTTGTCAACAGCGCCAGGTATTCCGTCATGGCGCGCACTCAGCCGAGGTATACGCGGTGACGCCCGCCCTTCCCGTCAGGCCGGACCGAATCAGCCGTGATCGGACTGTACGCCGCCGCAAGCTGGCTGCCCGGAGACGAGAACGCGGACGAGTTGGCCACGACGACGTTCGGGGTGCGCCCTGATTATCCCGGCAACCCACCCGCGCCCCCTGGCCGGGGTGCCGTCGTTGAGGGCCAGCGGGGGTTTCAGCGCGCTGCGACCGAAGTGCACCACACGCTGGGAACGTACAGCCCCTACGTCCGTCACCTTGGCTGGTTCACGCCAACTCTGCGTATGCCGCCGCATCGTCTCCCGCTGCCTCCATGCCCCTTGGCGTGCAAGGGGTGGCTCGTCGGAGCGCCGGCATGCGGGCGCGGGCGTAATCAGGCCAATCTCAACTCACCTTTCTTTCAAGCCTTGTTGAGGATTGTCCTTCTCCGGAATGATCTGGCGACGTCAAGATCGAGTGAAGATGGAGGAGGTGCAGTGAAGAGCAAGAAGAACAAGAAGAGCCTGAAGATCGCTGTGGCCGCTGGGGTCCTCATCGTGGCCGGCGCCGCTCCTGCGCTGGCGACCGTGAAGGAGGTGGGCGGAGGGACATGGGACTACGGCGCCGGTACCTCGCAGGTGTGGTCGAACTACTACCACCCGACGAAGTGCCACGGTTCGACCTCAGTCGGGAAGACCATCCAGAGCGACACGGCACCCAAGGACGAATGGTCCTTTACCCAGGTCGAGGCCGCGCTGTACGGCAACGAGACCTACTACAAGACCACCTGCTGACAGTGGTGGCGGCCGGGCGTCAGCTCGGTTTCGTAGGATGAGCGTCCGCCCGCCGGATGGCGCGGAATCGTTTTCCCCGGTGGGCGGACCGCTCCCAGCATGTCCAACTTTCTGAGTCGCGCTCCTCGAAGTGCCCTGACCTAGGCAATTGATGCTGCACCGAGGTATCAAGTTCGTTCACGCCGCTGTGCTGGCCTACTCAGCGGTTCTCGCCTTCCTGTCCTTACGGAGCTTCGAAGAGGACTGGGTGCTCGGGCACTCCGCCGTCGTATGGGTGACGGACTCCGACAACTCGGCCAGCGGCTCTCAAGTCGCGCGTGCTGTCGCGGAGTTCGCAGAGGATCAACGGGCGACCGTCGCGCGTGAAGTCCTCGACCTCAAGGCCCCGTCCAGCCGCAGGCATCTCTATCTTGCGCCGGGCGGCCCGCACTCCGACTGGCTGAAGGAGGGCTACCCCTCCTTCGATCGTGGTTACCACACCGACGTGCATCCCGTAGCCGACCTGGGGATGCGTGATCCCCGAGGCATCTATTACGTCTTCGGTTCGGACCAGGCCGCCACGTCGCTCACCCGGCACCTCACCGGTCTGGGGCTGACAGCCAAGGTCTACCACCCCGTCTCGCTGACGCAGTTGAGCTTCAACTACGAGGGAACCGCGCTGTATCGGTCGTTCTTCGTCGTCGCGCTCGCCGTCGTGACGATGACCGGCGCGGGAGTCCTGCTCAACGCGAAGGCGTATGGCGTACTGCGGCTGCAAGGGAAGTCATTCGGGCAGATTCTGCGGCGGGACCTGCGTCAGCTGGCGGCGTTCTGGGCCATCGCGTTCGTTGCCGTGGCCGCCACGGCACTGCTGCTCCTCGGGCTCTACAACGGACTGGCCTGGATCGGCACCTTCACGCTGCTCACGCTGGGCGCCACCCTTGTGCTCGGCGCCGTCGCCCTTGTCACACACGCGGCCATGCTCGGCCTGATGTCCCAGACCGATGTGCTGTCGGCTCTGAAGGGGGAGTTGCCGGCGCGGGCCGCTGCGGTCTGCGCCTACCTCGTCAGAGTTCCAGCGCTTCTGCTGGCGCTGAGCATCGCCTCGGCTGTCGTTATGGCCGGCCAGGATGTACTGGCCCGACAGGAGAGCAGCCGCGCGTACGCGAAGATCGGCAACGCCACCTCGATCGCCTTCAACGGCAGCCTCGCAAGCGAAGCGGGGCTGAAAAACCTGAACGAGAAAGTGGGGCCCTGGCTGCACCAGGCAGACAGAGACGGGGACATCATCTTTGCCGGCCACCGGAGAACCGGGGGGCGGGGCCCGGGAGACCTCGTGAATCACGACGTACTGATCGTCAACGAGTCCTTTCTGGCCGCGCAGCCCGTTCTCGACTCGTCGGGACACCGGGTCACCATGAGCGACGCGGACCCCGGGCGGGTACGGCTGCTGCTCCCCAGGCCCCTTGCGCGGTATGCCGGACGCCTGCGTGAGCAAGTCCCGGGGCTGCTGAACCCCGTCACCCCGGAGATCGTCTCAGCGGCCAAGGTGGAGACGGTGTGGTCGAAGGACAATCAGCGTGTCTTCACGTACAACCCCGGTGGTCAGCAGCGCAACGGGGAGAAACTAGGCGCGGACGACTCCCTGGTCACCGACCCCGTCATCATCGCCTTCCCCAATGGGTCGCCGTTGGTCAGTAACAAGCTCTACACCGACTACGCCTCCCAGAGCAGCATCGTCTTCCCCGACCCGGACGACGTCACAGCCGGTATCAAGAAACACCACCTTGAGACATACGTGATGTCCATGACCCCAGTCGCGCAGAACGCCGCGAACAAACTGCGGGATCTCGTCGGAGACTTCAGGATGCAACTGTTCAACCTGGCGGTGGCCGTGACGGTGCTGCTCATCACCGGAGTCGGCGTCTGCATCGTCCACTCCCGGAAAAACGCGCAAGCGATCTTCGCACGGCACATCAGCGGATGGACCTTCACCGCCACCCACCGCCCCGTCCTGCTGCTCGAAGGGCTTCTGGCCGTGCTCCTGGTCGTATGGCTGCCTTTCAAAGTGTGGCAGCAGAACCAGGACCTCGCCCGGTACGCGGCCCTCGGTATCCCCGCCCCCAGGCCGGCCGCCGAAGTCACGGGACTCGACCTCGGCGTCACCGTCGCGCTCGTCGTCGTCGAGGTCGCGGCGGTGCTGTTGGCCCTTGGCGCTTTCCACCGCCGCATTGTCAAGGAAGGTGCGACCGAGTCGTGACTCCCCACCGCCGTGCAGGAGCTGCCACGTGATCGAGATCGAGAACCTGTCCAAGTCCTTCGGCCCGCGCACCCTGTGGTCCGGCCTCGCCTTCACCGTGGCGCGTGGGGAGATCCTCGCGTTGACCGGCCCGAGCGGCTCCGGCAAGTCGACACTGCTCAATTGCCTCGGCCTCCTGGACGAACCGACGTCCGGAGCGATCCGCTACGAGAGCCGGGACATCACCCGCTTCCGTCCACGTGCTGCCCGGTACTACCGACGCGACGTCCTGGGCTACCTGTTCCAGAACTACGCGTTGATCGACAACGCCACCGTCGCCGCCAACCTCATGGTCGCCATGAAACCGCGTCGGGCCAGGAAGGGAACCCCGAGCATCGTCGAGGCACTCGAACGCGTCGGCCTGGCAGGACGTGAGAAGGAACAGGTCCACCGGCTCAGCGGCGGAGAGCAGCAACGCGTCGCTCTGGCCCGGCTCATCGTCAAGCAACCCGCGCTCGTTCTGGCAGACGAGCCGACCGGCGCTCTCGACCACGACAACGCCACCATGGTTGTGGACATCCTCCGTTCGATGAGCAAGGACGGCTGCGCGGTCGTCATCGCCACCCACAACGACGCCGTCCGTGACCGCTGCGACACCGTTCTCGCAGTTGGAAGCACCACACAACCCGAACCTGTCAAAGAAAGGCAGCACTCATGAACGCCCGCCTCACATGGAGACTTGTTGTAGGCATCCTGGTCCTCGGCCTCGGCGCGGTACTTCTCGTCTACGGAGAGCACACCGGAGTCATCCTGGGGCGGATCGGACTGCATCTGCTCTGATCCTTCCGCCGCACGCGCCCTGCGGGCCTCGGTCGTGGGGCTTGTGCGGGTGCGTGCCGGGGGACCGAGGCCCGGGGGTGTTTGGGTCTATCTGGATTTACGGGCCTACGGGGCCGTCAGCGCTCGACGGCGGGGCGGCGGCGAGTCGCGAGCATGAGGGCTGCGCCGGCGGTGAGGGCTACAGCGGTGCCGCCGAGGGCCCAGGGGGTGGCGGGGCCGGTGCCGGTGGAGGCGAGTTCGGCGGTTGTGGTGGTGCCGGCGGGGGCCGCGGAGATGGCGGCTGTGGCGGCTGCGGCCTTCACGGTGGTCGTGCCGGTGCCGGTGCCGGTGCCGGTGCCAGTGCCCTCCGGGCTGACGGCTGCGGGGGCGGCTGCCTTCTCCTTCGTGGCCTTGGCGGCCACGCCGCTGTCGTCCTTGTCCGTCCCGTGGGCCGGGCGGTCTGCCTTGTCCTTGCCGGGCTTGGTGCCCTTGTCGCCCTCGTGGTCCTTGCCCGGAGCGGGCTTGTTACGAGCGGCAGCGGCATCCGCCTCGTCCTTGGCCCGCGCCTCGAACTGGCCCACATCGAGGAACTCCCGGAGGGCACGGGCGCTGTTGGCGTTCAGCGCCTTCCGCGCGGCGGCCTTCACCGTCGGGCCGCCGGTGCCCGCGATGCGGCCGACGAGTACCCGGTCGTCGTCGTACCGGGCTTCGTACTGGCCCACTTTGAGGAAGTACTGGAGATCCGCATCGTCGTTGGAGTTCAGCGCTTTCCGGGCGGCTTCCCGCACCGCCGGGCCGCCGGCGTCCTCGATGCGGGTGGCGAGTATCCGGTCGTCGTAGAGGCGCGCCACGTACTGGCCTTCCTCCAGGAAGCGACGCATCTGCTGCGCGTTGCCGTCCAGCGCTTCCTGCGCCGCCTTGTGGAGAGTCGAGCCGATCGACTTGTCGGCGAGTATCTTCTGGATCGCGGCGCGATCCTCTTTCTCCTGCGATCCCGTCTTGGCCCCTGCCGGATCGGTGTCCGAGGCGGTGCCGGTCACCGGCTTCGCGGGGGTCGGAGCGCTGTCCGCGGCGAACGCGGGGGAGGACAGAAGTAAGGCCGGTGCGATGGCGGCGGCAGCTACGGCCACCGAGACGCGCGTGAGTCTCATACGCTAGAAACCGCTTTCCCTATGGAAGATCTTGAAACTGCCCCATAGGGTAATCGGCCGATGATCTTGAGTGGGCAAAGTGGCCGCCATGGGTGGCCAGTTGGCCGGTGTTGGCTGGTCGGCCCGCTCAAAATGCCTGGTGGGCGGCGTGGACGGGGACCCGCCTGCGATCATCTCGGCATGGCCTCAGCGCTTCCCCGTACCATCCGAGCCGTCGACACCGATCACCTCCTCGATCTGGAGCGGGAGGCCGCCGCGTGCGGGCTGAGCCAGCGGCTCCCCGTCGACTGGCTCAGCGAGCACGCTGCCGCAGCAGGAACGCACTACCTGTTTCCCGTACTCGTGCACCAGCTCCGGCACCGCCCTGAAGTCTCGCCCCAATGGCGATGCCAATTGCTGTTGACCGTCAGCACCGGCGAACAGATCTTGAGCCTGCTCGACGTCCTTCCCGCCACCTTCGACCGGATCCCGGCGACCCTGGACGCGTCGTCCAAGACGAGGATCGCCCGGCGCATGGAGGGCGCGATGTCCGTGCGCGAGTGGATGGAGCGGGCGGACCTCAGTCGTTGTTCCGGTCGGTGAGCCAGCGGCGGGCGGCTTCCAGGCCCGCCTCGTTCGCGGCCGGGCCGTCGATGCCTGTGAGGTCGTCCCGGGCGATTCGGGCGGCGAAGTACACGGCTTGGCCGGCCCAGCGGTAGGTCAGCAGGGGGCGCAGTGAGCGTTCGACCTCGGGGCGGGGGAGGGCGCCGGTCGCCGTGTAGGCATCGATGAGCGGGCGCATGGCGTCCGGGCCTCGGTACATCACCAGTGCCGCCAGGTCGTACACCTGCGGCTGCACGGTGGCGCCGCTCCAGTCGATCATCCCGCAGACACCGCTGACCGGGTCGAGACGGAAGACGTCCGGTGCCGGGTCGCCGTGTGTCGGGCCCCAGGTCAGCGACCGCAGGTCGAGTTCGTTCAGGCGGGCCATGACCTTGGTGATCGCGGACCTGAGCCAGGGGCGTACGTCCAGGTGTTCCGTCGGGAGGCTCGGGAGACGGAGGCGGGCGGGCTTGGCGGCCTTGGCGTTCTGCACGCCGAGTGCGCCGTGGGCGCGGGCCAAGGTGGTTCCCATCGTCTCCAGTTCGGTGTGCGACTCGCCGGTCAGCCCGCGGCCCTCCACCCAGCGGAGGAGGGCCATCGCCCGGTCTTCGAGGGGTACGGTCGTCAGTCCGCCGGTCGTCGCCACGGGCGCCCCGGCCGGTATGCCCGCCCGTTCCAGCCGCTCCGCCAGGTCGAGACCGTACGCGAACGCCTTCTTCGCCTGCGGCGGTACCGCCTTCGCCACCCAGCGGGCGTCTCCTGAGCGGACCTCCCATGTCAGGGAGTTCATCCCGCCCTCGATGGGCCTGATCTCATCCGCCTGGAGCGCCCAGTGCTCTTTGAGGAGCCGGGCGACGGGTTGAAGGTCATGGTCGGGCATTGCGGCAATCCTCCGTGTGGGGTTCCGCGTGGGGTCGGGGCATCCCAGAGTAGGTCGCGCCGTCCCGGCCAACTCGCCCTTTCCTCAAACGTATTCGTCCGGCGCGCCGCCGTGCTGGTCCTGGGGCCAGGCGATTCGGCAGCGGAGGCAGGTGAGTCGCCATTGGAGTTCGCCTGTCCCAGGGTGGGGGACCTGGGACAGGATCACTTCGGTTCCCTGGCATTTGACGCATTGCACGGGGGGATTCGCGTTCGGCCTCTGCCGGTACGGGTCGTTCCATGCGCCGTTGTTCACCCGCTCAGTGTGGCGGCGCGGCCGTGCCCTTTCCGGGAAACAACACCCTTGTGTTCCGGGGAGGTTCCAGCGTCACGTAGTCGTCGAAGGTTCGGCGGTAGCGGGTGTGGCCCGTGGTTTGGGTGTGGCGGCGCATCCATTCCTCGATCCAGTCCGAGCCACCGGAACGGATCATCTCCCCGCAGTCCCTCTCCTCACCCGTCACGCACGTCGCGCTGTACTCCGGATACGTGGACCGATCCTGCTCGAACGTCCATGCCATGAATCTGAACGTGCGCCTCATGGCCTTGCCTCTCGGCTGCCGTTGTCGGGCTTGCTCTTGTCCGTCAGGCGGATCGCGGTGTCCGGCTTCCCCAGACCGGCCCGGTGCTGTGGGCATTGGCACCGGGGGAAGGCGGCGGGGCTGGGTGGCACCGCTCGCCTCGGGTTCTTTGCGGCCTCGCCGTCGGAGAGGGGCGGAGGGCCGTTCTTGAATACGAGGAGAGCCCCGTTGGTCCCTTCCTCCGCGATCATTCTGGCCAAGTTCGCTCGCGCCGTGCTCTTCATGCTTCCAGCCCCCTCAGGCCGCGCCGCACCCGGTCCGCCAACTCCCTTGTCGGCTCGGCGAACTCGTGTGGTCGGGGAATCTCCTCAGGGACCAGGCGCCAGAAGTCTCCACTTGCGACGGATCTGATCAGGTCGTTCAACTGTGTGAATGAGGGGATGGGGGGTGGCTTCGGGCGTGCCTGGTGGATTCCGGCTCTGCTGATTCCGGCTCTGCTGATTCCGGCACTGTTCGCCCTTGGTGCTGTGCTGGTCACCGACACCTCTGGTCGTCGTCTTCGGGCTTGACGGGGTGACCGTATGGCCGTGCCCGAGCAGTGACCAGACATGCTCCGGTGCAGTTCGCGCGGCCAACTGCCGTACGTGATACGGCGCGTAGCAACTACCCCGTGATTCCGAGGTGCGCTGCCATTTCACGCATGTCCTTCGTGAGAGTGCGCTTGCGGTGATGCAGGACGTCGGCCATTACATAGCGTGCCATTGCCTGATGGCGGACCCACTCGGGGGAAGTACGGCGCAGCGCGTTCAATTCGTGCATGGCGTCGTGATGCGATCCGAGCATGACGTGGGCGCGCGCGACGTCCAGACGGTGGCGGTCCCAGTTGTTGGAGCTGGGTTTTCCCGCCGCTTTCATGCCTTTGCGGCTCAACACGCCGTCGTCGGAACGCCGGAGGACTCCGTGCGCGTCCCCGATGAGGGAAAGGTCCTCCACCGCCTTCATTTCCGCGGTGACGGGGCCGAAGGTGGTCCAGTGCGAGCCGAAGTCGGTGTGCTCCACGCCCAGTGCGCTCGCGGCCGTACTCGCCATCCGGCGTGCTTCCCGGGCCGTGTCGGGCCGGTTGTCGCGCATTGCCGCGGAGGCGACGCGCAGCGAGAGTTCCCCCCACACGGCGATCTGGCCGGGGGCGGCGGTGGAAACGCGCGGTTCCATCTCGTCGGCTGTGGCGCCGGCCAGGCTCTCGCACTCGTCGAAGCGGTCCTGCCGCAGGAGGAGCCAGCTCAGGCCGACCACGCCGGTGGCGGCCGTCAGCGTGTGCCCTGCTTCCCGCGCGTCGCGGATCGCCTGGGACAGCGCGTAATACGCCAAGTCGTACTGCCGTACCTGAGTCAGGTATTTCCCGGTCAGCAGAAAGGCTTGGGCGCGGACGTCCAGCGCCCGGCGGCGCTCTTCGTCGCCGTCGTGCGCGGAGACCGCCGTTTCCGCTGCCCGGGTGATTCCCGGAAGCCGCTTCGCCACGGAGTCGTACCGGTCCGTCTGGTACAGCGCGTGCGCGTCGGCGATCTCGCGCCGAATCACCTGGGCGGGTGACGGCGGCGACTCCCCGGCCGCTGCCACGGCCTCCTTGAGGCCCACGGGCGGCATGAGGGCTCGGCGGATCTCCATCAGCCGCAGATGATTCGGTCCGTCGTCGCGTACGGGCTCCGGCGCCCCGGTCGCGAAGAGGGCCGAGGTGGTCACCCCGAGGGCGCGAGCGAGCGCGTACAGGGTTTCCACCCGCGGTGTTCCCCCCTGCTCCACTTTGCGTACGAGTGCGGGGGAGACGCGCGCCGCTTCGGCCAGCCGCTCCTGGCTGAAGCCCGCGCGTCGTCGGTGGTTCCGTACGTTGTCCGCCAGTTCTGAGGACATCGCGTCTGAAGACATCGCGTCACCTACCTCTTCCGTCAGCGTACGCCGGGAAAGCGCGGGCAATGGGCGCGGGAATTCGGCCGGGTGCCGTGACACGCGTCCGAGCAACGGGCGTCTTGGCGAGGGCGATTGGCGAGCGCGGCGGGCAGCGCTTGGGCAAGGGGTGAGCAGTCGGGTGTATGTCCGCGTCAGCGGCACCGGCCTAGCGTGGCGGGACGCTGAGTGCCTGGTGGCGGGTTGCCCTGGGTGCCTCGGCAGGCCGAGGATTCACAGAAGGAGAATTCATGCGCACGTGGACCAAACGCTCCGCCCTGACGCTCGCCGCTCTCTCCGCCGCCGCGGTGACGCTGACCGGGGCGGGTTCCGCTTCCGCGGAGCCGTTGCAGCCGAGCCAGTCCACGGTGGTGCGCGTGATGGACACGCCCCGGCAGGACGTGCCGTTCGGTTCGCTCCAGGAATGCCAGACCTACGGCAACGTCATGGCCCAGATGGGAATGCTGCACAGCTACACCTGCACTCCCTCGGGCGGCAAGTACATCTTCCACTGGAGCTGATCTTTTTACTGCTCATCAATGTGTGGTGTCGGGAGGGTTGCCCCTGCGGGGCCACAGCGTGAGCGGCGACGGGGTTGGGGTTGGGGCGGGTTCGCTGTCTGCCGCTGGGGTGGTGTGGGCTGGTGTCGCGGGCGGCTGGTGGGTGGGGCGGTATTCGGTGTGGGTGGGTGCGGGTTCGTCTCGGGCCCTGCGGGTCCACAGCGCGTGCAGTGACGGGTGGGGCGGTGGTGGGGACCGTAGGAGGCTCCGCTGCGCTCCGCATCTGGCTACTGGTAGGTAGGGTGCGGTTGCCGCCCGACAAAAGCGCCTTATGGGACGCGGAACCGGTAGGTAACTGCACCCTGTTGAAGGGTGAACCTGGCGTGTCGGGCATATCGGGCGCGCTCGGCGTCGGAGTGGAGTTTCCATAGCTGTGGGCCCTCCTTGTACGGGCGGAAACCGCCCCCGGACGGCCAGCCGCCCCCGGGCGCAGCGCAGCGCGCCCTTTCACTTCGGCTGCCGTGGGCCGCAGGCCCGAAACGCCCCCGCACCCGAGCAACTCGCAATAACCCCATC
>NZ_JBHVHQ010000118.1:0-14399 GCF_042800135.1 Streptomyces sp. NPDC057654
GAACGCCGACCCCGCCTCCCGCACCTACTACGACAAACAACGAGCCCGCGGCAAAACCCACACCCAAGCCCTCCTCCGCCTCGCCCGCCAACGCATCAGCGTCCTGTTCGCCATGCTCCGCGACGGCACCTTCTACGAACCCCGCGAGCCGAAGGACATCGAGCTCGCCGCATGACCCCGAACCCACCCACACCCCACAGGGGCGCCTTGACGAACAACATAGAGGCACCCCCATCAGCCTTCTCAGTCCTCTCAGCTCTCTCAGCCCTCTCAGGCGCCGTACAACTCCCGGTAGGAGGGGAAGCGCCCGCCCGGACCGTCCACGCTCTCCGCCGCCAGCGCTGCCTTGACCACCGATCGCGATACCGCGTCCGCGCCCGCAGCCAGGATGTCGTTGAGCGTGCCCGCCTCCAGATGGACGCCGAACGCCGGGTCCGTGCCCTCCGGCAGCAGCGGCCGCTCGCCCGTCGCCAGGGCGAACACCGTGTCCCCGTCGGACAGCAGATGCACGGGCCGCACCGCGCGCGCCAACCCGTCATGGGAGGTGCCCGCGAGCTTCTGGGCCTGGGCGCGGGTCAGGTCGGCGTCGGTGGCGACGACGGCGAGGGTGGTGTTGAGCGGCGGGTGCACGGACGCCGCCGAACGCCGCGCCGACTCCTCCTTCGCCTCGGCCAGCGCCCGGTGCGCGGCGGCCAGCCGCTCCTCGGGCGGATAGGCGACATGACCGTCGTAGAGCTGCGCGTACAACACCCCCGTCAGCGGATCGACCATCGAACCGGCCGCGTTGACCACCGCCAGCGCGGCCACCGTCACTCCCGACGGCAGGACGATGCTCGCCGACCCGACGCCGGCCTTGAGCCCGCCCGCCACCGCGCCCGTGCCCGCGCCGACGCAGCCCTGGGCGACGGGCGCGCCCAGTTCCGTACGGGCCGCCGCCGCGACGGCCTCCCGTCCGAACCCGGCATCCGGCCGGGCCCGCCAGTCGCCGCCGCGCCCCAGGTCGAACAGGGCCGCGGCCGGTACGACCGGGACCACCTGCGCCGGGTCCGGGCCGACCCGGAAGCCGCGGCCCTGCTCCTCCAGCCAGGCCGCCACCCCGGACGCGGCGTCGAGCCCGAAGGCGCTGCCGCCGCTCAGCACCACCGCCTCGACGCGCTGCACCAGATTGCGCGGATCGAGCGCGTCGGTCTCCCGCGTCCCCGGCCCGCCGCCGCGTACGTCCACGGCGGCCACCGCCCCGCCCTCGGGGGCGAGCACGACCGTGCTGCCGGTCAGCCATCCGTCGCCGGTCCGCTGCGCGTGCCCGACCCGCAGGCCGCGCACATCGGTGAGGGCATCCGTCAGAGCGTCAGTCATGGCAGCCATCCGTATCACGCAGGCCCGGCCCGCCGTACTGGCCTGGCCCGCCGTTGTGGATGCCGCGGCGGGCGCCGCGGCGGGTGAGGGGACCGGCACCCTTACCGGGGCTACCCGGCTTACCCGGCCTCGGCCGGGTTCCGCTCGTTGAGCAGCAGTCCGACCCCCACCGTCAGCGCGCACACCACCCCGGCCAGCAGCACCGCCGCCGACCCCGCGAACGTGCACAGGAGGACCAGCAGCGCCGCCACGGGCAGCACGAACTGCTGCGTGAGGGTGACCTTGTAGTGCCGGGAGTGCAGCAGCCAGACCGTGATCATGAAGATCGCGGCAGGCACCGTCACCGCGGCGGACGCGGCGGCCGTCGAGATGTGCGCCTTGCCCACCGCCTCCTCCACCGCGACCTCGATGCCCGCGCCGATCGCCGCCGCCGACCCGAAGACGAAGTAGTGGCCGTAGCCCCAGGGCAGCGCTTCCCGGTTGGTGTTCAGATGGCTGTGGATGGGCACGGCGAAGTAGATCCACCAGGCCGCGAAGACGATCAGCAGTCCACCGGCCGCGATGGGCAGCAGCTCGCCGAGCGCGTCGTTCTCGTCGACGGCCGACTGCACCGCGACCGTCCCGGCCGAGATCGTCTCGCCGAGGACGATGATCGTGAACAGGCCGTACCGCTCGGCGATGTGATGCGGGTGCCAGGCCGTCCGGTGGCGCCGCTCCGCGACCACCGGCACCGCCAGCTCCGCCACGACCAGCACCAGGAACAGCCACTTCTTCGAATCGTCGGGCGCGAAGAGCAGCGCGATCCAGCCGACCTGGCAGATCGTGAGCCCCGTCGCGTAGAGCCGCGCGGTGTGCCGCGCCTCCCCGGTCTCGGAGTGCGCCGCCCGCAGCCACTGCGTCGTGAGCGCCAGCCGCATCGCGATATAGCCGATGACGGCGACCGTCCAGTCGTTGGCGTCGAAGGCGCGCGGCACCCCGGCGGCATAGACCTGCACGCCCGCCATCTGCACCAGGGTCAGCACCCGGTACGGGACGTCGTCGCAGTCGTAGGCCGAGGCGAACCAGGAGAAGTTCATCCAGGCCCACCAGATGCCGAAGAACACGAAGAGATATCCCGTGATCCCCGTCCCCGTGTGCCCCTCGGCGAGGGCGTGCACCAGCCGGGTCCCCGCCTGGGCCACCGCGACCACGAAGCACAGGTCGAAGAGCAGCTCCAGGTTGGTGGCGGCGCGGTGCTCCTCGTCGCGGCTGCGCGCCGTCATGCTCCGGACCAGCCCGGAGACCCGGCTCGCCGGGGACGACGGAGAGGCGGACGGGCCTTCGGGCATGGGCGAGTGTTCGCTCATCGGATGCGGGCCTCTTGGGTCGTACGGTGGGGACAGGCGGCGCGTACCGCGGAGTCAGCTTGTCATGCACACCGGCTGTATCCCGTGACCCGGGCGCGTCGGCCGCATGGCGCGCTTCCCGCGGCACCGGCCCGCCGCCGCTCCCGTGCCCCGGCCGTACCCTGGAACCATGAGCACCGCCCCCGCGCCGCGCGACCCGAACCCCGCCCTGGTCTTCGACGACCCGCTGGCGCAGCAGTCCGCGGACGATACGGACCAGGGCTGGGGCGAGCGGACCCCGGCCGGCAGCAGCGGCGACAGCGCCGCCGACCTGGCCCGCTTTCTCGACGAGAAGCCGCCCCACCACCTGTGAGGCCGTAGCCGCCGCCTGCGCGGCCGAAACCCTTGTGCCCCCGGCCGCCGCCCCGCCGGGCGGCAGCCAGGGCCGTGCCGGCAGCGCTAGCTCTGCGACGTCTGCGAGTTCTGTGACGCCTGCGTCTTCTGTAGCGCGATGTGGTCCGCGGCGGAGCCATTGCGCTGGGCGATGAGCGCGTCCCGGATCTCCATCAGCAGCTCGACCTCGGTCGGGTCCGCCGGAGTGTCGTCCACCGGCTTCTTGGCGTCCTGCCGCGCCTTCCACTTGTTCATCGGAAGGATCATGAGGAAGTAGACGACGCCCGCCGTGATCAGGAAAGTGATCGCGGCGCTGATCACCGAGCCCCACAGGATGTAGACGCCGTCCGTGTACTCGCCGCCCTTCTTCACACAGGTGGTGAGGCAGGTCGAGTACTGATCCAGATTCTGGGTGCCGAAAGCGCCGATGATCGGGTTGATAACGCCCTTGACCACGGCATTGACGATGTTGGTGAACGCGGCGCCGACGACGACGGCAACCGCGAGCTCGATCACGTTGCCGCGCATCAGGAATTCCTTGAAGCCGCCAAGGACTCCTGTCTTGTTCTCGCTCACCGAGCAGCCTCTCTTTGCACGCGTCATTCCCGGAACAATTCGCTCCGCAACATAGGACAGGGTGAGGGAGGGCTGTCCAGTCGAGCAACTCGAAGTGGTTACCCGACAGGGCGTGCGTACGGATATGGGCGGCGTTCAGCGCGAGGACATGGCTGGGCACGACGTCACCGCCCAGCCGAGACGGAAGCGTCAGAAGCGCCGGAAGAAGCATCAGAAGCGTCAGCAGGGGTGCAGGAGGGGGCCGCTCCGGCGCCCGGATCCAGCCCGGTGACCGCCAGCGCCGCTGCCGCGGCCGCCATCGCCAGCCCCGCGGACACGGCCCGCCGCCGGCGCCGCAGCGCCCGCCGCAGGCGGTGGCCGCCGCGCCCCATGCGCACCGGGGCGAAGGCGGGCACCGCGCACGGCGGGGGAGTGGAAGGGAAGGTGAGCGAGGTGAACGACGACGAGGTGAGCGACACGGCAACCACCGCCTGACCTGGGGAACTGGGCCGGAACACGCACCACGATGACGTGTTCCGGCGAATTCCGCTCGGGGCTGTGGACTACTGGCCGGTTGTGGAAAACCTCACCACTCGTGAGGGGGGAGTGAGGGTGTCGTGAGGGGTTGAGAAGGGCGCGGAGGGGAGATCGAGGCAGAGATCAAGGAAGAGATCAAGGTAGAGATCGAGGCGGTGATCAAGGAAGCTGAATTCCGGTCTCCAGGCCGTCCAGCGCCGTCGCGCACATACATCCGCGCTCCTCCGTCGCGGGCAGCGCGCTCACCGCGTCGAAGAGCACCTCGCGCAGCCGCCCCACGTTCTTCCCGAAGACCCGCAGCACCTCCTCGTGCGAGACGCCCTCGCCCGTCTCGGCCCCCGCGTCCAGGTCCGTGACCAGCGTCAGCGAGGTGTAGCAGAGCTCCAGTTCACGGGCGAGCACGGCTTCGGGGTGCCCGGTCATGCCGACCACCGACCAGCCCTGGCCCGCGTACCAGCGCGACTCGGCCCGGGTGGAGAAGCGCGGCCCCTCGATCACGCAGAGCGTCCCGCCGTCCACCGGCTCCCAGTCCCGGCCGCGCGCCGCCGCGACGGCCGCCTGCCGCCCGGCGGGGCAGTACGGGTCGGCGAAGGAGAGGTGCACGACGTTGGGCGTGCTGCCGTCGGCCAGCGGCTCGCCGTCGTAGAAGGTCTGGGTGCGCGACTGCGTACGGTCCACGAGCTGGTCCGGTATGAGCAGCGTGCCCGGCCCGTACTCCGGGCGCAGGCCGCCCACCGCGCACGGCCCGAGCACCTGGCGCGCGCCGACGGAACGCAGGGCCCACAGGTTGGCGCGGTAGTTGATGCGGTGCGGCGGCAAATGATGCTTGCGCCCGTGCCGTGGCAGGAAGGCGACCTTCCGGCCCGCGATCTCGCCGAGGAAGAGCGAGTCGCTCGGCGGTCCGTAGGGAGTGTCGACCGTGATCTCGGTCACGTCGTCCAGGAAGGAGTAGAAGCCCGATCCGCCGATGACCCCGATTTCTGCGTTCGCCATGGCGATCACAGTAGCCCGAGCCGGGCGCGCCGAGGACCCCGCCGGAGGAATCCGACGGGGCCCTGGAGGAAATCGAACGCGGGGGTCAGGCCGCGGAGCTGCTCGCCGAGCCGCTCGACGACTTCGACGGCGACGCGGCAGCCCCGGACGAGGACGAGGAGGACGAAGACGAACCGGAGGAGGAGTCCGAGGACGAAGAGGAGGAAGCGGAGGATCCGCTGTCGCTCTTGCCCGAGGAGTCCGAGCCGGACGACGAGCCCGCCTTCGCCGGCGTGCTGCTGGACGACGAGCCGCGGCTGTCGTTCCGGTAGAAGCCGGATCCCTTGAAGACGATGCCGACCGCCGAGAACACCTTCTTCAGGCGTCCCTCGCAGTTCGGGCACACGGTAAGGGCGTCGTCGGTGAATTTCTGCACCGCCTCAAGGCCCTCGCCGCACTCGGTGCACTGGTACTGATAGGTCGGCACTTGCTCCTCCTGGCACTCTCACTCGATGAGTGCTAACGACGCTCCATAGTGCAGTATTCCGGCCGTTCAGTCCACCGAGACGGCCTCGCGGTGACCGACCCCACGTTCCGAGCCGGCGACGACGCGCGCGCCGTCCTCCTTCGTCGCGAGGTGTCGGCGCAGTGCGAACAACACCAGAACCGCAAGTCCCGTGCCACCCAGAGGCACCAGGAATCCGGCCTTGGAGCCGCCCGCGTCCACGAGCTGGCCGCCGACCGTCGCGGCCAGCGCCTGCCCCAGCGCCACCGCGCCGGTCAGCCAGGTGAACGCCTCGGTGCGGGCGGTCGCCGGAACCAGGGACTCCACCAGCGTGTAGCCGGTGATCAGCGCGGGCGCGATGCACAGCCCGGCCAGCAGTCCGAACCCGCCGAGCAGCGGCGCCGAGTGCAGCGCCCACAGCGGGGACGTGGCCAGCACCAGCAGCGGATAGGCCGTCAGCAGCCGCCGCTGCGGGGTGACCTTCCAGGCGACGGCGCCGCAGACCACGCCCGCGATCATGTTGCCGGCCGCGAACGTCCCGTACAGCAGGCCGTTGATGCCCGGCTGCCCGATCTCCTGCGTGAACGCGGTCAGCGAGACCTGCATCCCGCCGAAGACCGACCCGATGCCGAGGAAGGTGATCACGAGCACCCGCACGCCCGGCACGGAGAGCGCCGACACATGGCGCTCCGACTCGCCGGAACCGCGCCGGGTCGGCGCGGGCTGGGTGCGCCGCTGGAAGGCGAAGAACAGTCCGCCGACGAGCGTCAGGGACGCCTCCGCGACGAGCCCGGCGGCCGGGTGCAGCCCGGTGCACAGCGCCGTCGCCAGCACCGGCCCGATCACGAAGGTGAACTCGTCCGTGACCGACTCGAAGGCCGCCGCCGTCGGCATCAGGGGCGAGCCGTCCAGCTTCGCGGCCCACCGGGCCCGCACCATCGGGCCTATCTGCGGTACGGACGCGCCGGCCGGCACGGCGGCGATGTACAGCGCCCACAGGGGCGCGCCGAGCAGCGCCAGCGCCGTCAGCAGGGCGATCGCCGCGGCGTGCACGACCACTCCGGGCAGCAGCACAGCGCGCTGCCCGAAGCGGTCCGCGAGTTTGCCGCTCTGCGGGGCGAACAGGGCCATGGAGACGCCCGCGGTCGCGGACACGGTGCCCGCGAGGAAGTACGAGCCGTTGGTGTGCTCGACCAGCAGCAGGATGCCGATGGTGAGCATCGCGAACGGCTGCCGGGCCAGGAACCCGGGCAGCAGGAACGTCCAGGCGCCGCGCGTGCGCAGCAGCTGTCCGTATCCGGGACGGGGCGGTGGACCTGCGTCAGGCCGCTCCTGGGAGCGGTCGGTGACCGTGGATGCCACGGTCCGGGCCTTTCTGCCGCCTGGTAGCGCGCCGCCACGGAGGGCCTCCACGGAGCGCGCCGAGAGCTGTCCTCTCGTGCGGGACCGTGGTAGATGCCGGTTCGGCCGCCTTATGGTGCGCGGCCGCGGCCGCCGTGCGGTCGCGCCAGCCCTGCTTCAGGCAGAGTTGGGTTGGTTATTGCCGTTTCATGTTACCCATGGCCTTCCCCGGTGGCTGTCCGGACGGTTTCGCGTCCGGTTTCGCGGCCGTGCTGCCTCCCGATTCGGTCGCCTTGTCCCCCGGTCCCGTCGCCTTGCCCGACGAGCCCGGCGGCTTCCCGCCCGTTCCGTCCGTCTTCCCGGCCGTCCCGGCCGGTTTCCGGGTCGGTTTTCCGGCCGCTCCTGCTGCCGGCTTCCGTGCCGCGTTCCCCGCGGGGCCGCGGCCCGGCCCGCCCATAGTGCCCAGCCAGCCGGCCAGCTTGCCGCCCTCGCCGACGGCCCGCAGCCGCTGCTCGGCCTTGTCCCGTACCGGGTCGGTGGCGACGACCAGGAGCTCGTCGCCGCGCCGCAGCACCGTCGAGGGCAGCGGTACGAAGCTGGTGTCGTCCCGTACGACCAGGGTGACCGCGGCCCCGGCGGGCAGCCGCAGCTCGCCGACCTCCACGCCGTGCATCCGCGAGTTCTCCGGGATGGTCATCGACAGCAGATGGCCGCGCAGCCGCTCCAGCGGCGCGGACTCGATGCCGAGATCCTTGGCCTCGTCGTCGCGGAGTTTCAGGTGCCGGGCGAGCCAGGGCAGGGTCGGGCCCTGCACCAGGGTGTAGACGATCACCAGGATGAAGACGATGTTGAACATCCGGCGGCTGTCGGGCACCTCCGCCACCATGGGGATGGTGGCGAGCACAATGGGCACCGCACCGCGCAGCCCGGCCCAGGAGAGCAGTGCCTTCTCCGGCCAGGGTGTACGGAACGGCGCCGTGCTCAGGAAGACCGACACCGGCCGCGCCACCATCGTCAGCACCAGCCCCACCACCACCGCGGGCAGGATGTCGTCACCCAGTTCGTGCGGGGTGACCAGCAGGCCGAGCAGGACGAACATGCCGATCTGCGCTATCCAGCCGAGCCCCTCGGCGAAGCCGCGGGTGGCGGGGGCGTGCGGCAGCTTGGCGTTGCCGAGGATCAGCGCCGCGAGATAGACGGCGAGGAAGCCGGAGCCGTGCGCGAGCGCGCCGCCCGCGTAGGCGGTGAACGCGATGGCCATGACCGCGATCGGATAGAGGCCGGAGGCGGGCAGCGCCACGTGCCGCAGGCCGTACGCGCCGAGCCAGCCGACCGCGAGTCCGATGGCCGCGCCGATGGCCAGTTCCAGGGCGATGTGGCCGATCAGCACATACCAGTGTTCGACCGGACCGGCGGCGGAGAACGCCACGACCAGGATGACCACGGGCGCGTCGTTGAAGCCGGACTCGGCCTCCAGCACACCGGTGAGGCGGGAGGGCAGCGGAACGTTGCGCAGGACGGAGAAGACGGCCGCCGCGTCGGTGGAGGACACGACCGCGCCGATGATCAGCGCCTGCCGCCACTCCATGCCGGCCAGGTAGTGGGCGGCCGTCGCGGTGACGCCCACGCTGACCGCGACGCCGAAGGTGGAGAGCACGGCAGCGGCAGGCAGCGCGGGCTTGATCTGCTTCCACTTCGTGCCGAGGCCGCCCTCGGCGAGGATCACCACGAGGGCCGCGTAACCGATGACCTGCGTGAGGCTGACGTCGTTGAAGACGACACCGATGCCGTCCTGGCCTATCGCGACGCCGATGCCCAGATATATGAGCAGGCTGGGGAGCCCGCTGCGGGATGAGACCCGGACCGCTGCCACGGCTGAGAGCAGCACGAGGGAGCAGATCAGCAGGAGTTCGTTGAGGTGGTTGACAGTCAGGGGCCGGACCTTTCTCGTGCTTTTCACGCCATATCGGCCGGAACTGCTCCCCGGACGACCGTAACTTCATTGCCTTACCTAATATTTTACGGGTTCTTAACGCCTGCTGGTCGCTGCGGCGGCTCGAAGAGGGGCGCCGCGCACGGTAAAGGGGCGCTTCACGCGCGGAGATGGGACTTCGAAGAAGAGGAAGAAGAGAGGGGCGAGGCGCCGACGAGGAGGCCGCCGGGGAGACGGAGGGGGCGCGGCGGCGACTCCGCGTAGGGACGTGACAGGGGGTGCGCCTATGGTTGCTCCAGCACTCCAGGACCACCCTGCCCCTCGAAGGACAGCGATGCCCGCCAACAAGACCGGCGCCTCCGCCCAGGAGACCGGCCCGAAGTCCGGCAAGAAGAAGGGCCGACGCGCCCGTCTGCTCGTGATCACCCTCGTGCTGCTGCTCGTGGCGGGCGTCGGCTATGGCGCGTACTGGGGTGTCGACACGGTGCGCGCCTCCTTCCCGCAGACCTCCGGCACCACGCAGCTCAAGGGACTCTCCGGGCAGGTACAGGTCAAGCGGGACGACAAGGGAGTCCCCCAGGTCTACGCCGACAACGCCGAGGACCTCTTCCGGGCGCAGGGCTTCGTGCAGGCCCAGGACCGGTTCTGGGAGATGGACGTCCGCCGCCATATGACGGCCGGCCGGCTCTCGGAGATGTTCGGCGCCGGACAGGTGAAGACGGACGCCTTCCTGCGGACCATGGGCTGGCGGCAGGTGGCGCAGAAGGAGTACGACACCAAGCTCTCGGCGAGCACCAAGAAGAACCTCCAGGCGTACGCCGACGGAGTCAACGCCTACCTGAAGAACCACAAGGGCAAGGCGCTGTCCGCCGAGTACGCCGCTCTGGACTTCCAGAACGACTACAAGCCCGAGCAGTGGGACCCGGTCGACTCCGTGGCCTGGCTCAAGGCCATGGCCTGGGACCTGCGCGGCAACATGCAGGACGAGATCGACCGCTCGCTCGCCTCGACGCGGCTGTCGGCCAAGCAGATCGAGGAGCTGTACCCGGCGTACCCGTACGGCCGCAACAAGCCGATCGTCGAGGGCGGCGCGGTCAACAGCCTCACCAAGCAGTTCGACCCGAAGGGGACGGCGGACTCCGGCGCCGCCGGGAACGGCGCCACGCAGGGGAACGGCGGCAAGGGCCTCAAGCAGGGGCTGCACAACGGCCTCAACACGCTGTCCAGCAAGATCAGCTCCGTGCCGGCGCTGCTCGGCCCGAGCGGCAACGGCATCGGCTCCAACTCCTGGGTCGTCTCCGGCAAGTACACGACCACCGGGAAGCCGCTGCTCGCCAACGACCCGCACCTCGCGCCGCAGATGCCGTCCCTCTGGTACCAGATGGGCCTGCACTGCAACAAGGTCAGCGCGTCGTGCCCGTACGACGTGGCCGGGTACACCTTCTCCGGCATGCCCGGCGTGGTCATCGGCCACAACCAGGACATCGCCTGGGGCATGACCAACCTGGGCGCTGACGTCACCGACCTCTACCTGGAGAAGGTCACCGCCGACACGTACCTCTACGACGGCAAGCAGAAGCCCTTCACCACCCGCAAGGAGACCATCAAGGTCGCGGGCGGCAAGGACCGCGTCATCACGGTCCGTACGACCAACAACGGGCCGATCGTCTCCGACCGCGACTCGGAGCTCGTCAAGGTCGGCCAGAACGCGCCCGTCACGGACCCCGCGCCCGACCGCGCCGACGGCTACGCGGTGGCGCTGCGCTGGACCGCGCTGAACCCCGGCAAGTCCATGGACGCCGTCTTCGAGCTGAACCAGGCGACCGACTTCGACTCGTTCCGCAAGGCGGCACGCGACTTCCAGGTGCCCTCGCAGAACCTGATCTACGCCGACACCAAGGGCAACATCGGCTATCAGGCTCCGGGGCAGATTCCGGTGCGCGGCAAGGGCGGCAGCAAGAACGACGGCCGCTACCCGGCGCCCGGCTGGGACCCCGCCTACCAGTGGAAGGGGTACATCCCGCAGGCCGAGCTGCCCTGGGAGAAGAACCCCAAGTCCGGCTACATCGTCACCGCCAACCAGGCGGTCGTCGACAAGGACAAGTATCCGTACCCGCTGACCGACGACTGGGGCTACGGCGCGCGCAGCCAGCGCATCAACGACCTCATCCAGTCGAAGATCAAGGACGGCGGGAAGATCTCGACGGACGACATGCAGAAGATGCAGATGGACAGCAGCAGCGAGATCGCCAAGCTGCTGACGCCCTATCTGCTCAAGATCGACCTCGGCAGCCTGCACCTGAAGGCCAAGGAAACGCAGTACATCCGCGACGCGCAGAAGCTCCTGGAGGGCTGGGACTACACCCAGGAGCCCGACTCGGCGGCCGCCGCGTACTTCAACGCCGTCTGGCGCAACACCCTCAAGCTCGCCTTCGGCAACAAGCTGCCCAAGGAGCTGCGGGTCGAGGGCCAGTGCCTGCGGGTGAAGCCCACCAACGACTCCGGTCCGGCCGAGGACCTCAACGGCAACACCCGGCTCGTCACCGAGTGCGGCCAGCGCGAGCCCGACCAGGCGCAGCCCGACGGCGGCGACCGCTGGTTCGAGGTGGTCCGCGACATCCTCAAGAAGCCCGACAACGAGTGGTGGAAGACCAGCGGCACCCGCGCCGACCCGGGCGCCCGCAACCGCGACGAGCTGCTGGCCCACGCCATGAAGGACGCCCGCTGGGAGCTGACCTCCAAGCTCGGCAAGGACGTCAACTCCTGGAGCTGGGGCCGGCTGCACCAGCTGACGCTGAAGAACCAGACGCTCGGCAAGGAGGGCCCCGGCTTCGTCCAGTTCCTCCTGAACCGCGGCCCCTGGAACCTCGGCGGCGGCGAGGCGGCGGTCGACGCCAGCGGCTGGAACGCGGCGGGCGGCTACGACGTCGTATGGGTCCCGTCGATGCGGATGGTCGTCAACCTCGCGGACCTCGACAAGTCCCGCTGGATCAACCTCACCGGCGCCTCCGGGCACGCCTACAACGCGCACTACTACGACCAGACGGACATGTGGGCCAGGGGCGAACTGCTCCCCTGGGCCTACAGCTCCGACGCCGTCAAGAAGGCCACCAAGGACGAACTGGTCCTCAAGCCATAGCGGCGCCCCTTGACGGCCGTCCTTCAGCGGCCCGCGAGGGCGTAAACCTCCGGGGCGGGTCCGGCTCCCGCGGGAATTCGGCTCGCGGGCGACGCCGGCTCGCGCCGGACCGGACCCCCGCTCGTACGGGACCGGACCCCGGCTCGTACCGGGTCTAGCGGCCGGCCGTGAAACGGCGGACGGCCGACGGCGTCACCGCCGCGTGCACGAGGTGGTCGTGCGGCTCCTCCGGGACCCGCGCGACCACCTCGTCGTCGTAGAGGAGCACCACCAGCGCCGGATCGGCGCCCGCCAGCGCGAGCCGGGCGAGCACCCGGTCGTACGAGCCGCCGCCGCGGCCGAGCCGCATGCCGCGCCCGTCCACCGCCAGGCCCGGCAGCAGCACCGCCTCGGCCCCGGTGACCGCGCCGGGCCCCAGCCGCCCGCCGTCGGGCTCCAGGAGCCCCCGCCCGGCCCGTACGAGGCGGTCCGCGCCCGCGTACTCCGCCCAGTCCAGATCGTTGTCCGGAAGCAGTACGGGCAGCAGCACCCGCACGCCCCGCTCGCGCAGCGCGTCCAGCAGCGGGCGGGTCCCCGGCTCGCTGCCCACCGACACATACGCGGCGACGGTGCGCGCCCGCGTGAGCTCCGGCAATTCCAGCGCGCGCAGCGCGAAGACCTCTCCCGCCGCGGCGACTTCACCGGCCGTCAACCCGCCCCTCACCGCGAGGAGGGCCTGTCGCAACTCGCCTTTGTTACCTTCATATTTGGTCACTGTGCACACAATTCCGCTCTCTCAGTTCATATTCACCGGACCATCATCTTCCCCGCAATGCCAGCCGATATGGTTCGGCTCATGACTTCCTCGTACTCAAGGATCACCAAGGCTGTCATCCCGGCCGCCGGCCTCGGAACCCGCTTTCTTCCGGCCACCAAAGCCACCCCCAAGGAAATGCTGCCGGTCGTGGACAAGCCGGCGATCCAGTACGTGGTGGAGGAAGCGGTCACCGCCGGACTGTCCGATGTCCTCATGGTGACCGGGCGCAATAAGCGTCCCCTGGAAGACCACTTCGACCGCAATTACGAGCTCGAAGAAGCGCTTCTGCGCAAGGGCGACGAGTCGCGGCTCGCGCGCGTACAGGAATCCAGCGACCTCGCGACCATGCACTACGTCCGCCAGGGCGACCCCCGCGGCCTCGGCCACGCCGTGCTGTGCGCCGCGCCGCACGTCGGCAGCGAGCCCTTCGCCGTGCTCCTCGGCGACGACCTCATCGACGCCCGCGACCCGCTGCTCGCCCGGATGATCGAGGTGCGCGAGCAGCACGGCGGCAGCGTCATCGCCCTCATGGAGGTCGACCCCGCCCAGATCCACCTCTACGGCTGCGCCGCCGTGAAGCCGGGCGGCGAGGAGGACGTCGTCCAGATCACCGGCCTGGTGGAGAAGCCCGCCGCGGCCGACGCCCCCAGCAACTACGCCGTCATCGGCCGCTACGTCCTCGACCCGGCCGTCTTCGAGGTGCTGCGCAGGACCGAGCCGGGCCGCGGCGGTGAGATCCAGCTCACCGACGCCCTCCAGGACCTCGCCGCCTACCCCGATCTCGGCGGCCCGGTGCACGGCGTGGTCTTCAAGGGCCGCCGCTATGACACCGGGGACCGTGGTGACTATCTGCGTGCCATTGTCAGACTGGCATGCGAACGTGAAGACCTGGGGCCGGACTTCCGGACCTGGCTCCGCAGTTACGTCACCGAGGAGATGTAGCACTTTGACCAGCACCGCCGACAAGGCCGCCGAGCAGGGCAGTGACCGGGGCAGCGAGCAGAGCGGAGGCCGCGCGCGGGCCGACGCCCCAGCCGCCTCGGACCGGGTCTGGTCGGTGGACGAGCACCTCGCGGACATCCTCGCCAGGATCCGCCCCCTGGAGCCCATCGAACTGCAACTGCCGGACGCCCAGGGCTGCGTCCTCGTCGAGGACGTCACCGTCCCCGCCGCCCTGCCCCCCTTCGACAACAGCTCGATGGACGGCTACGCCGTGCGCGTCGCCGACGTCGCGGGGGCGAGCGAGGAGTTCCCGGCGGTGCTGACCGTGATCGGCGACATCGCGGCGGGCAGCGGCGACCTCCCGGAGATCGGCCCCGGCGAGGCCGCCCGCATCATGACCGGCGCCCCGCTGCCGCCCGGCGCCGAGACCGTCGTCCCCGTGGAGTGGACCGACGGCGGCACGGGCGGCGGCCCGGCCGACACCATGCGCGCCCACAGCCGTGCCCCGCAGGACGCGGGCGGCGAGGTCCGCGTCCACCGCCCCGTCGCGGCTCGCGCCCATGTCCGGGCCCGCGGCAGCGATGTGCAGCCCGGCGATCTGGCCC
>NZ_JBHVHQ010000119.1:0-14325 GCF_042800135.1 Streptomyces sp. NPDC057654
GGTCAGGGCCGTGCCCGAGGCGCGGGCCGCCGCCACCAGTTCGCGAGCCGTGGCGGTGGCCGGCGACCGGATCAGGGACGCCGCCGGCCCGGCCTCCACGATGCGGCCATGGGCCATGACGGCCACCGAGTCGGCGACCTCGGCGGCCGCCGCCAGGTCGTGCGTCACCAGCAGCACGGCAGCACCGGTCTCGGCGGCCAGCCGCCCCAGGTCCCGCAGCAGGGCCGCGGCGGTGACCGGGTCGAGCGCGCTCGTGGGCTCGTCCAGGACGAGCGCCGCGGGCCGGCCCGACAGGGCCCCGGCCAGGGCGACTCGCTGCCGCTGGCCGCCCGACAGCTGATGAGGACGCCGGGCGAGGAACGCGTCGTCGTCCGGCAGCCCCACGAGCCGCAGTGCCGCCCGGGCCTTCTCCACCCGCTCGCCGCGCGGCACTCCGCCGGCCCGCAGCAGCTCCGTGATGTGTGCGCCCACCCGCAGGGCCGGCGCCAGCGAGGTGCGAGGGTCCTGCGGCACGTAGGCCGTGCGGTGGGCCCGCAGCGCCCGCAGCCGTCGCGGGCCGATGCTGTAGAGATCCGTGCCGTCGAGGAGCACCCGGCCGCCGGTGCGGGTGACGCCCGGTCGGGGCCCGGCCAGCAGGCCGAGCGCCAGCGTCGTCTTCCCGCTTCCGGACTCGCCCACCAGCGCCAGGACGCGGCCCGGCGCCAGATCGAGGTCCGCGCCCGCGAGGAGCGTCCGGCCGGCCGCCTCCATCCGCAGACCGCGGCAGGACAGCACAGCGGCCCCCTGAGGCACTGTGACCGCCGCCGACGGGCCCCCGGACGGAGGAGCGCCGACCGGTCCGTCCTCGCGGGAGAGGACGTCCGCGGCCGTCGGCAGCCGGTCCGCCAGGGCGTTCGCCGACACCAGGATCAGCAGCAGCATCACCGTGGGGGCGAGCACGGCGAGGGGCTGGAGCGACAGTCCCGGCTGGTTCTCCAGCAGCATCAGCGCCCAGTCCGGAGCGGGGGGCTGGGTGCCGTAGCCGAGGAAGGCGGCGGTGGCGATCGTGAACACCGCGCCGACGAAGCGCACTCCGGCGTCCGCGCGCAGTAGCGGCACGAGGTTGGGCAGCAACTCCCGGCGGATCACGTACCCGAGGGACTCGCCGCGGGACCGCGCGGCCTCCACGTAATCGTGTTCCAGCGCCTGCCGCGTCACCGCGTGCACCATCCGCGTGATGTCGGGCACCAGGATGACGACCGTGGCGCCGGCGATGCCGACCGGCCCCCGTCCCGTCGCCACGACCAGCACACTGAGCAGGACGAACGCGGGCACGCTCATCAGCACGTCGACCAGCCGCATGATGACCGACTCCACCGCGCCGCGGCGCAGCGCCGCCACAGCGCCCGCCGGGATGCTCACGGCGTAGGCGGCGAGCAGGGCGCACACCGAGACGGTGATCAGTGACCGGCCGCCGGCGAGTACCCGGCTGAGCACGTCGGCCCCCAGCCGCTCGGTCCCGAGCGGCGCGTCCCCGCTGATCGGCGCGTACGGCATGTCCAGTGCCGCGCCCGGATCGTGCGGGGTCAGCCAGGGTCCGAGCAGGGCCGTCAGAAGGCTCAGGCAGAGCACCGCGCCGGGGAGCCACACGGACAACGCGCCGCGGCGCCGCGGCCGCCGCCTTCCCTTCCGCCAGGCGTCCGGTGCGTCTGGCCCGCCGCCGGGCGCCCCGTCCCCGGCGCCGCGGGGCGGCCGGTCCCGGACGCCGCCGGGCGCTCCGTCCCCGACCCCGCCGGGCGGCCGGTCCCCGGCGTCCGATGCCCCGTCGAGCTGTGGATACGTCATGCTTCTCTTCCCCGGACCGGATTGAAGACGGCCGACAGCACGTCGGCCAGCAGATTGAGGGCGACCGTCACACAGGTGACGATCATGGCGATGGCCAGTACGACCGGCGCGTCACGCCCCGCGGACGCCTCCACCAGCGCCGCGCCGATCCCCGGATAGCCGAACAGCGTCTCCGCGACCAGCGTGCCGCCGAACAGATAGGACACGTAGCGGGCCATGACCGGGATGACCGGGACGACGGCCGTCGGCAGCACCCAGCGCGCCACCACCCGCCACTCGGGGACCCCGCCGAGCCGCGCCGCCTCGGCCGCATCGCCACGCCCCGCGCTCACGGTCGCCGCCCTGACGAGCCGCACGTTCTGCGCCAGGCACGCGGAGACCAGCGTCACCACCGGCAGCACCAGCAGCGAGGGCCGCGCCGTCGGGCTCTCACCGGCGGACAGCGCCGACACGGCCGGGAACCAGCCCAGGCCGATGGCGAAGCACAGCACCAGCACCGTGCCGATGACGAACTCCGGCACGCTGACCAGCACCAGCACTCCCCACGACACGATCCGGTCGGAGCGCCGGCCGGCCCGCAGCCCGGAGAACAGCCCGAGCCCCAGCGACATCGGGACCAGCACCACCACCGCGGCCACGGCGAGGATCACCGAGTTCAGGACGCGGTCGGCGAGGATCTCCGAGACGTTCCTGCCCTGGGCGAACGACACGCCCAGATCACCGTGGAGGGCGTCGCCGAACCAGTGCAGGTAACGCACCACGGGTGAGGCGTCCAGCCCGAGACTGTGCCGCAGGGCCTCGACCCGTGCGGGGGAGGCGTCCCCCGCACGGGACAGCCGAGCCGTGGCCGCGTCGCCGGGAGCCAGCTCCGTCGCGGTGAAGACCAGGACGGACACGGCCAGCACGACGCCGACGGCCGCGGCCGACCGGCGCAGCACCAGCAGCCCGAGGGCGTGATTCCCCCGGCCCGCCTTCCTGACGCTCACGCGCTCAGGAACGCGTTGCGCAGGGAGGGGTACTCGGGCCAGCCCAGGGACTCGACGCCCTGCACCTTCGGCGTCGCCGCGGCCGCCGACGGCATCCGCGCGAAGATCGCGTCGCCGCCGTTGTCGTACAGGTAGTGCTGGACGTCCCCGACGGCCTGCCTGCGGTCCCGGTCGGAGACCGACCGGCGCATGTCGGACAGCAGGGTCTCCAGACGCCTGGGCGCCTTGCCGGTGAGGGGGAAGACGGCCGAGTCGCCGTAGTAGTTGAGCAGCGCCAGCGGTACAGGCATGGGGGCGTTGGCGGACGTCTGGATGGGCGTGGACAGCAGCTTGCCCATGTCGCTGTAGTAGTCGGCGGCCGGTACCTTGTCCAGCCCGACCGTCAGGCCCGCCTCCTTGGCCTGCTGGACGAACGCGGAGGCGCTCTCGACCAGTCCGTAGGCGAAGTCGCTGGTGCGCAGGGTGATCGACGTGCCCTCCAGGCCCGCCTTCTTCAGCAGCGACCTGGCGCGGTCGGGGTCGTGCTCACGCTTGGGCAGGTCGCCGGTGTACCAGGGCTGGTGCATGCCGCGCGCGTCGTCGGCGCTCTCCCCGTAGCCCAGGGTCACCGTCCTGACCATCGCCTCACGGTCGATGGCGTACTTGACGGCCTCGACGAGCTCCGGCGAGGTGAAGGGCTTCTGGTCCAGGTTCATGGTGAACGTCAGCTCGGTCCACAGGTCCTTCGGCGGCATCAGCATCCGCAGGGACGTGTTGCCTCGCTCCGCGCGTACGGCTGTCAGCGGGACGCTGCCCGCGTAGTCGAACTGTCCTGCCTTCAGGCCGTTCAGCCGGGCCGCCGGGTCCGTGACGGAGTACAGCTCGATCCTGTCGAGGTAGGGGCCGCCGCCGTCCGCGTCCCAGTAGTCGGGGTTCGCCGCCAGGACACTGCTCTTGCCGGCCTCCCACTCGGACAGGGTGAACGGGCCGCTGCCCAAGGCCTTGGACAGCTTCTTCGTGCCGTCCGGGAAGACGAACATGGACTGGGCGAGTGCCAGGTCGAAGAAGCCGTTCGGCTGCTTCAGCGGCACGGTGAGGGTCCGGGCGTCCGGCACGCGTGCCGCCGCGAAGTCGGCGCCGGCGAGCAGGGCGGACTGGCCGCCCGGGTTCGCCGCGATCGTCCGCAGGCTGAACAGGACGTCCTTCGCCGTGAGCCGGCCGCCGTCGCTGAACGTGATGCCCTTGCGCAGCCGGATCGTCCACCGCGAGGCGTCGGCGTTGGATTCGACGGACTCGGCCAGCCGCCATACCGGCCTGCCGCCGTCCAGGTCGCCCAGTGTGTCCCACAGCAGGCGGGCCCGTACGAAGTCGATGACGGTGGCGCTGGCCCGCACGACGCTCGTCGACTCGGTGCTGCCGCCGGTGAACGCGGCCCGCAGGGTTCCGCCCCGGCGCGGCTTGCCGGTGTAGGAGGCGGCGGCGGTGGGACGGGCCCCGTCGGCGCCGGAGCCGCCGCAGGCCGTGAGGAGCCCGCCCGCGGCAAGGACCGCGGCTCCGCCCGCCGCGCGGGTGAGGAGCGAACGCCGGGATATCTCGGATCTGTTCACTGGATGCCTTTTCCGTTCGTGCCCGGCACGCGTCGGTTCGGGGACGTCGCGCCGTGGTGGTGCTGGGGAAGGGGTTCGGTCTCAGGAGAGCCGCAGCTCGGGGTCGTACATGTCGAACCAGTGATGGAGGTCGAGGACCCGCTCGATGCCGAGGCGCCCGTCGCCGGGCAGCTGTTCGGGGTCGCGCGCGACGGTCTCCTGGAGCCAGGCCCGGTCGACGAGTTCGAAGACGGGACTGTCCCGCTCGGCCAGCACCTCGCGCGCCTGCTCCTGGAGCGCCTTCGCGTAGCCGGGGTCCTGTGTGGAGGGGTAGGGGCTCTTCACCCGGTCCACCACGGACTGGGGGAGGGCGTCGCGCACGGCGGCGCGCAGCAGGCTCTTCTCCCGTCCGTCCGCGGTCTTCATCGACCACGGCGCGTTGTAGACGTACTCGACCAGCCGATGGTCGGCGAAGGGCACCCGCACCTCAAGGCCCACCGCCATCGACAAGCGGTCCTTGCGGTCCAGGAGGGCGCGCACCAGACGCGTCAGATGCAGATGGCACACGGTGCGCATCCGCCGTTCCAGGCCCGTCTCACCGTCCAGGTGCTCCACCCCGGCCACGGCGGAGGCGTACTGGTCGGCGATGTAGGCGGGGATGTCGAGCCGGCGGCGCACGTCGGGGTGGAGCAGGGCCGTGCGGTCCGTGGTGTGCGCGTTCTGGAAGGCGAGCCACGGAAACGTGTCCGCGTCCCGGGCCGCCGGGTGGTGGAACCAGATGTACCCGCCGAACAGCTCGTCCGCGAACTCCCCGGACAAGGTGACCGTGGAGTGTTCGCGGATCGCCTGGAACAGCAGGTACATCGAGGAGTCGATGTCGCCGAGGCCGATCGGCATGTCGCGGGCGCGCAGCACGGACCGCCGCAGCCCGGGGTCGGTCAGCTGTCCCGAGTCGAGCACCACCGCGCGGTGGTCGGTGCCCACCGCCCGGGTGACCTCGCGGATGAACGGGCTGTCGGGGGTCTCGCGCAGTTCGTCGGGGCGGAAGTTCTCCTCCAGCCCGGCGAAGTCGACCGAGAAGGTCCGCAGCCGCTCGCCCGAGGCGGCGAGATGACGGGCGCTCAGGGCGGTGACGGCGCTGGAGTCGAGACCGCCCGAGAGCAGCGCGCTCAACGGTACGTCCGACACCGACTGGCGCCCCATGGTGTCGGTCAGCAGCTCCCGTACCCGCTCGACGGTGGTCCCGGTGTCGTCGGTGTGCTCGCGGGCGGGCAGGGACCAGTAGGTACGGTGACGGATGCCGTCCCTGGTCACGGTGACGACCGTCCCCGGCTCGACCTCGGTCATGCCCTTCCACAGGGACCAGCCCGGCGTCTTGGTGAAGCCGATCAGCTCGTGGAGGCAGTCCAGATCGACCACCCGGCGGGCCCGCGGGTTGGCCAGGACGGCCTTGGGTTCCGAGCCGAACAGGACGCCGTCCGGGGTCGGGTACAGATACAGGGGTTTGACCCCCATGCGGTCGCGTACGAGGACGAGCTTGTTCGCGCGCTCGTCCCACAGGGCCAGGGCGTACATGCCGTTGAGGCGCTCCGCCATGTGCTCGCCCCACTCCAGGTAGGCGTGGAGCACGACCTCGGTGTCGCTGGAGGTGCGGAACACGTGTCCCCGGCCGCGCAGTTCGCTGCGGAGTTCGGTGAAGTTGTACGTCTCGCCGCTGTAGACGAGGGCGACGCCGCCGCCGGGGGCGCCGGCGGTCATGGGCTGCGCCCCGCCGGGCGGGTCGATGACGGCGAGCCGCCGATGGCCGAGGGCGACATGGCGGCGCACCCAGGTGCCGCCGTCGTCGGGCCCCCGGTCGGCCATGGCGGCCGTCATCGCCTCGATGTCGTGCCCGCGGACCGTGAGGTCGTCGTCGAAGGCGACCCATCCGGTGATACCGCACATATCTGATCCTCACTGGTGGAACGGAGGGGAATGAAGGAAGGAGGGAGGGCGGGCGGCCGGTCAGCCGAGCCGCACGGGCAGCTCCGCCAGCCCGTGCATGGCGGTGCTGGGGCGCCACGTCAACTCCGCCTCGGGAACTGCCAGTTCGATGGCGGGGAACGCCGCGAGCAGATGCCCGATGCCGATCTCGCCCTCGATACGGCCGAGCGGGGCGCCGACGCAGAAGTGGATGCCGTGGCCGAATCCGAGGTGGCCCCCGGCCGGCCGGGTGATGTCGAGGCGGTCGGGGCCGGGGAAGCGGGCGCCGTCGCGGTTGGCCGACAGCAGGGAGATCATCACGAACTGCCCGGCGGGGATCTCCACGTCCCCGACCCGCAGGGCTTCCTTGGTGTAGCGCGGTGAGGAGAGGTTGTTGGGCGTCTCGAAGCGCAGGAACTCCTCCACGGCGCCGGGCAGCAGCGCCGGGTTCGAGCGCAGCGCGGCCATCTGCCCGGGGTGGCGGATCAGGGCGAGCACGCCGCTGGCGATCAGGTTGACGGCGGTCTCGTAGCCGCCGATGAGCAGGACGAAGCTCATGGCGATCATCTCGGGGACGCTCAGCCGGTCCCCGTCCTCACCGGCGGTGACCAGAGCCGACAGCAGGTCCTCGCGCGGCGACACGCGCTTGGCTTCGAGCAGCCCTGCCAGGTAGCGGCCCATGGACTCCGAAGCGGCGCCGATCTCCTCGGGCGGCGCGGTGGAGACCAGTACGTCGGACCAGGCGCCGAACATCTCCCGGTCGTCCTTGGGGATGCCGAGCAGTTCACAGATCACGATCATCGGCAGCGGGTAGGCGTAGTCCCGCAACAGGTCCACCGGCCCGGAGGTGTCCAGCGCGTCCGTCAACTCGGCGGCGATCTCCGCGATCCGGGGACGCAGCTGTTCGATTGACCGGGGGGTGAACGCCTTGTTGACCAGTTTCCGCAGCCGGGTGTGGTCCGGCGGGTCGGTGTTCAGCAGGTGCCGGGCCAGATCCTCGGAGAAGGAGCTGGGCTTCCCGTCCGCGGCCTCCCGCAGCCGTTCGAGCCGATCGTAGACGCCGTCGCTGCTCAGCCGGGGATCGAGGAGCAGGGAGCGTGCCTCCTCGTATCCCGTCACGAGCCAGACGGGCAGGCCGGTGGGCAGGATCACGGGCAGGACCGGGCCCTTGTCCCGCAGGGCCGCCGCGGCGGCGTGCGGATCGTGCATGAAGGAGTCGTCCAGGCGCAGGTGTTCCACTGGCAGGGTCATCGAATGCCTCTTCATCGTCGTTCGGTGATGGCGACGGCGGCGCCGTCCGCCCGGGAGCCGGCCAGCAGGCCGGTGACGGACCGCACGACGTCGTGCGGGTCGTCGGAGAAGTAGAAGTGGCCGCCGGTGAAGGCCAGGAGCCGGAACTCGGCGTCGGTCCAGCGCGACCAGCCCCGCGCCTCGTCCTCGGAGACCTCGGTGTCACCGGTTCCGACGAGCGCCGTCACGGGGCACGGCAGCGCCGTCGGGCCGGGCGGGGCGTAGGTCTCCACCAGGCGGTAGTCGTCCCGCACCGCGGGGAGGATCAGCCGGCGCACCTCGTCCATGGCGAGCAGTTCCGGATGGGTGCCGCCGAGCCGCAGCAGTTCGGCGGCCAGGCCGTCGTCGTCCAGCAGGTGTACGGCGCCGGGGCGGTGGAACTGAGGCGCCTCCCGTGCCGACACGAATACGTGTTCCGGGGGTCGTGCGCCCTCGGAGACCAGGCGGAGCGCCAACTCGTGGGCGACGAGGGCGCCCATGCTGTGCCCGAACACCGCCCACGGGCGGTCCAGCAGAGGCCGTACCGCGTCCGCGAGGGCGGCCACCAGGGCCGGCACGTCATCGGGCCCCCGCTCATCGACCCGCTCCTCCCGTCCCGGCGGGCAGACCAGGACCGGTTCGATCCAGTCGGGCAGCGGTCCGGTCCACGCCCGGTACAACGACGCCGTCCCGCCCGCGTGGGGCAGGCACAGCAGTCGCAGGGAAGGGTCGCCGCCGGGGCGGGGACGGCGGAACCAGCGGGCTGAGGACACGTCGGGACCGGTCAAGGGACTTCCTGTTCTGCGTGGCTGGTGCGGTGGTGCGGTGGTGCGGTGGTGCGGTGGTGTGCGGCGGCGGGTGGTTCAGGCGGGCTTGAGCTGCCAGGCCGTCGCCCTGCCGCGCTCCGCCCAGAGATCCCGGTAGAGGCCGCCGGCGGCGACGAGTTCCTGGTGGCCCCCCAGTTCACGGACCGCGCCGTCCTCGATGACGGCGATCTGGTCCGCGGCGGCGATCGTCGACAGGCGGTGCGCCACCACCAGGACGGTCCTGTCCCGGGCCAGCCCTGCGAGGGCCTCGCCCACCGCCGCCTCGTTCTGGGCGTCCAGGGCCGAGGTCGCCTCGTCCAGCAGGACCACCGCCGCGTCCTTCAGCAGGGCCCGGGCGATGGACACGCGCTGGCGCTCGCCCCCGGACAGGTGGGAGCCGCCCTCACCGACCGGTGTCGCCCAGCCCAGCGGCAGCCGGGTGACGACCTCGGTGAGCCGGGCCGCGTCGGCGGCGGCGCGCACCTCCTCGTCGGTGGCGTCGGGGCGGCCGATACGCACGTTCTCCTCGATGGTGGTGTCGAAGAGGTACACGTCCTGGGAGACGATGGCGATCTGTCCCATCAGGGTCTCGCCGCTCATCTCCCGCACGTCGGCGCCGCCGACGCGCACACAACCGCCGTCCACGTCCCAGAAGCGGGCGGCGAGACGGGTCACGGTCGTCTTGCCGGCCCCGGACGCGCCGACGAGCGCTGTCATGGACCGGGGCGGGCAGGACAGGGAGAACCCGGACAGCACCGGCTTGTCCCCGTACCCGAAGGTGACGTCCTCGAACTCCACCCCCGAGTGCTCCGGTTCGCGCGGCGCGGACGGCTCGGGCAGCGGCGGGGTGCGCACGATGTCGCCGATCCCGTCCAGCGCGGTCCGGGCCAGTTGCACCCCCGTTCCGTACACGGCCAGCAGCGACACGGGTTCGGTGAAGCGGACCGCGAGGATCAGTACGGCGATGATGTCCGGCACCGCGGTGCGCTCGTCGAGGACCAGCCAGGCCGCCGTGACCGCCACCAGGGCGAACGCGGCCTCGACGAGAGCCGTGTACCAGGCGACGGGGGCGTTGGCCCGGTTGAGGCCGCGCACGGTCGCCGCCCGGTCGGCGCGCAGCGACCGCTCCAGGCTCTCCCAGCCCGAGACGGTACGTCCCGCGGCGCGCAGGACGGACTGCGCGCGGGCGAACTCCAGCACCCGGCTCGACACCTCCGACAGCGCCTCGGCCTCCTCCGCCTGCGAGATGGCGGAGGCGCGCTGGAGCCGCTGGTACAGCAGGTGGCCCAGCGGGCTCAGTACGAGGAAGGCGAGGGTGAGCCGCCAGTCCACGAAGAGGGTGATCAGCGCGATGACGGCCGGCGCGGTGACGGTCACGGTGATCTGCTGGAGCACCATGCCGGGGAAGTTGCCGAAGCTCTGCGCGCCCGACATCGAGGTGAGCAGGCGGCCGGAGGCGACCTTGGTGAACCAGCCCAGGGGGAGCCGGGTGACGTGCCGGGCCAGCTTCCTGGCCAGCGTCATGCCGCTGCGCTCGACACCGATCGCGTACCCGTTGTTCGAGGTGACCCACAGGACGGCTCCGGCGGCGGCGGCTCCCGCGGCGGCGGCCGGCAGCCACAGCGCCGCGCGCGCGGTGTCGTCCGCGAACAGCGCGCGCAGCAGCGGGATGAGGGAGGCGAAGGCGACGCCCTGGCAGATGCCGGTGGCGACGTAGCCGGCGACCTGGCCGCGCATCCCGGTCGGTTCGCCGATGAGTTCCTCGGCCTGACGGATGATCACTGCCCGACCTCCTGGTGGACCTGCTGAGAATTCCAGAGCCGGGCGTACAGCCCCTCGTGCTCCAGGAGCGCCGTGTGCGTGCCGCGCTCCACGATGCGTCCGCCGTCCAGGACGAGGATCGCGTCCGCCCCGGCCACCGTGTGCAGCCGGTGGGCGATGACGAGCAGCGTCCGGCCCTTGCCCAGGGCGCTGAGCGCTTCCTGGATCCGGGCCTCGCTGTGCGGGTCGGCGTGCGCGGTGGCCTCGTCGAGGATGACGACGGGGGAGTCCTGGAGGATGGCCCGCGCGATGGTGATCCGCTGGCGTTCGCCGCCGGACAGTTCGCTCTCGCCGTCCTCCAGGAGGGTGTCGTAGCCGCGGGGGAGGGCCATGACGACGTCGTGGATCTGCGCGGCGCGGGCCGCGGCCGCCACCTCCTCGTCGGTGGCGTCGGGCCGGCCGAGCCGGATGTTCTCCAGGACGGTGGCGCGCAGCAGGACCACCTCCTGGAAGACGAAGGCGACCTGGCCGAGCAGCTCTTGGGTGGGGATCTGCCGGATGTCGGCCCCGCCGAGCGTGACGCGCCCGGAGGTGACGTCCCAGAAGCGCGGGATCAGCCGGGCGAAGGTGGTCTTCCCCGAGCCGGAGGGGCCCACCAGGGCGGTGACCGTGCCCGGCTCCAGCACGGCGCTGACCCCGTCGAGTGCGGGTGCTCCTGCCTCGCCGTAGGTGAAACGGACGTCCTCGAAGGTGACGCGCGGAGAGTCGGGGACGGTGCCCTCGGCGGGCTCCGGCAGGGCGGGTTCGGCCAGGACGGCGGCGATGTGGGTGGCGCCGAGCTGCGCGTCGCGGAAGGCGTAGCCGAGCTGGGCCATCTGCATCACCGTGCTGGGCAGGCCGATGCCCACCGCGAGGAAGGGCAGCAGGGTGGCCGGATCGGTCCAGCCGGCGGCGACGAAGAGGATGCCGGCGCCGGCGATCCACACCAGCATCGAGGCGGGCGAGAGCAGGGTGTTGATGAGGTTCGTGGGCCGGCCGATCGCGGACATCCAGCGCAGGCACACTCGGGTCAGCCGGTCGGCGGCCTCGCTGAACCGCGCGAAGGTGTGCGCGGTGGCCCCGTAGGTCTTGATGACCTCGATGCCGTCGACGAGTTCGACCGAGGCCTTGGTCAGGTCGGACTGTGCCACGTTGAAGGCGTCCATGTTCTGCTCGTACGCGCTCTGGAGGCGGGGCGTCAGTACGACGAGGACCAGCACGGCGTAGCCCACCACGACCAGGGCCAGCCGCCAGTCCGCCACCAGCAGGTACACCACGGCGGTCAGCGGCATGACGACGGCGGAGGTCAGCTCCGCGGCGGCGTGCGCGACCAGTGTGTGGACCTGCCTGACATCGTCGGACACCGCCTTCTTCACCTCGCCGGACCCGCTGGTGGTGAACCAGCCGAGCGGCAGCGAGCCGAGGTGGCGAGCGAGCCGGGAGCGCGTCAGGTAGCGGAACTCGGCGTCCGCGTAGTGGCAGAGCTGGGTGGCTCCCATGTAGAGCACGCTGCGCAGTACGGCTCCGGCCACGGCCGCGATGATCCATCCCCACACCTCGCCGGGCCGTCCGGTCCCGTGGTCGAGGAGGACCCGTCCGGCCTCGGCGACCGCGATGTACGGCACGACGGCGCAGACGGCCGACAGGGCGGTCAGTGCAACTCCCGCTGCCAGTCGGCCTCTTACCGGCTTGATCAGGGTTTTGAGGGCCCCTGCCTCGACGAGGGGCCGCTGCTCGGCGGACGTGCGGTCGTCGGTCACCGGGCCGCCTCGGCGGGGCGGTGCGCGGGGTCCGCCGGGGGGTGCTCGGCGGGACACGTGGCGGTCATGGGTGGGGCCTTCCTCTTCGTCGGCTTGGCGGGCGAGTTGAGACGCCAGGGCCTCGCGCTCCGATCCCGGGTGGCGACTGTGTCGCTCTGGCGGGCGGGGCTGGGTGCGGGGCGGGGCCGCCCCCGGCGGGCGGACGGGTCGCCCGTCGGCGGGGGAGAGGCGACCATAATGAAAACGATAATCAGTTCGTGTAGTAGCGTAAGGATCCGGCCGAAGTAAGTCAACGCGGGGTGGTGTGCCGGTCCCGGGTTCGTCCGGGGTGCTGGTCGCTCCGGATGTTTCGCCCCGCATGCGGCCCCCGGTCTCCCGTCGCCGTGCCGGGGAGGCGCCGATGGCCGCAGGGGTGTTGCCAAGTTTTGAAAATGATAATCATATCTAGTAATCTTCACATGCCTGATGGCATCCGGCCGTTGACCGGCCGTGTTTCGAGAGGGATGGATCCAGGTGGCCCAGGAACCCGCAGACGGACGATTCGACCTGCCCGCAGCCGTCGGTGAACTGCTCGACATGCCCACCGGCCGCATCGACGAGGACGCCCACCTCATCCAACTGGGGCTGGATTCCCTGGCGATGATGCGGCTCGCCGGCCGATGCCGCCGCTCCGGCGCGGACATCGGCTTCGCCGACCTCATGGCCGAGCCCACGCTCGCGGCCTGGCGCCGCCTGCTGGAGGAGCGCGGTCAGGACGGCGCCGGCACGGACGTCCGGCCGGTGGCGGCGGTCGACGAGTCCGAACCGTTCGACCTCGCGCTCATGCAGCACGCCTACTGGGCCGGCCGCGGCGAGGGCCAGCGCCTGGGCGGCGTGGCCGCGCACTTCTACCACGAGTTCGACGGTCACGCCGTGGCTCCCGACCGCCTCGAAGCCGCGGTGCACGCGGTGCTCGGCCGGCACGGCATGCTGCGGGTGGCCGTCTCGGACGACGGCAGGCAGCGCATCCTGCCCACGAGTCCCTGGCCCGGGCTGCGCGTCCACGACCTGCGCGACCTCGACGCCGGAGCGCGCGAACACCGCCTCGCGGAACTGCGCCGGGAACTGTCCCGCCGCGGCATGGACATCGCCGCCGGCGAGGTCTTCGACGTCCGGCTCTCCCTGCTCCCGGACGGTGCCACCCGGGTCCACGTCAACCTGGACATGGTGGCCGCCGACGCGCTGAGCCTGCGCGTCCTTCTCGCCGACCTCGCCCGCGCCTACGCCGACCCGGCCGGAGCCCTGCCCGCGCCGGACTACAGCTTCCCCCGCTACCTCGCCGACCGCGCCGCCGCCGAGCGCACCCCCGAGCGCCGGTCCCGCGCGGCGGCCGACCGGGCCCACTGGCGGGAACGGCTGCCGCACCTGCCCAACGCCCCGCGACTGCCCACCCGGACCGGCGAATCCGAGGCCACCGCCGTCGTCCGGCGCCACCTCCACCTCGACGCCGAGCGCACCCGGCGCTTCGAGGAGAACGCCCGCCGGCACGGGCTGACCCCGGCCATGGCGCTCGCCGCCGTCTTCGCCGAGACGCTGGGCGCGTTCAGCGCCGAACCCGACTTCCTGCTCAACCTCCCCCTCTTCGACCGCGAACCGCTGCACGACGCCGTGAACGCCCTCGTCGGCGACTTCACCTCGTCACTGCTGCTCGCCTGGCACGGCGGCGAAGCGGGCACCTTCGCCGAGCGCGCCGCCCGATTCCAGGACCGCTTCCACCAGGACGCCGCGCACAGCGGCTACTCCGGCGTCGAGGTACTGCGCGACGCCTCGCGGCTGCACGGCGAACGCGTCCTCGCCCCCGTCGTCTACACCAGCGCCCTCGGCCTGGGGGAACTCTTCGCGGACGCCGTGCGGGCGAACTTCGGCGAGGCGAGCTGGATCATCTCCCAGGGCCCGCAGGTCTGGCTCGACGCGCAGGTGACCGAGGTCGCCGGCGGACTCCTGGTGAACTGGGACGCCCGGGAGGACGCCTTCGAACCCGGCGTGCTGGACGCCATGTTCGACGCCTACCGCGCACTCATCGACCGGCTGATCGACGACGCCCCGGCCTGGGGCTCACAGGTCCCCGCACTGCTGCCCGCCGCCCAGCTCGCCGTACGCGAGGAGATCAACAGGGCGGCCCTCGCCCAGGCTCCCGTTCCGGTACGGCTGCACGACGCCTTCTTCGCCCGCGCCGCCGACCACCCCGACGCCCCGGCACTGCTGACGACGGACGGCCCCGTCACCTACGGGGAACTCGCCCGCCGAGCCCTCACCCTCGCCGGCCACCTCGACCAGCGGGGGGTCGGACCCGGCGACATCGTCGCCGTCACCC
>NZ_JBHVHQ010000120.1:0-14304 GCF_042800135.1 Streptomyces sp. NPDC057654
CAGCCGAGCGCAAATACCGCCCCACGCGGCAGCACTCCCAGGGAGGGTTTCCCTCAACCTCCACCTACTGGAGGTGTTTTGGGCCGCAGGCCCGAGATGCACCGGCTGTGCTTTGGGCACGGAGGGCCCGAGTCGGTGACCTGCGCCTGACCGGGCGCAATGTCGCCCCACGTGGCAACCGCCCCCCTATCGGGGGCGGGGCTCAACGCGGTGCCTGCTCCGTGCAGTCCTCGGTGGGGAGCGGGAACCGCAGTGGCTCGTACGACTCGGTACGTTCCGTGCCGCAGGTCGGGCAGCGATGCATGTCTCCGGGCTTGCCGCGCCGCCACCCTTTTGCGTGTTCGCATGACGAGGGTACGTACCCAAGTCCCTTTGCTGTGTGACGCGTGGGTATCACGTTGACGTTGCTGCCTGTGATTCCGGGTGGCCCTGGTCCTCGTGTCGCGCCAGGAGTACGCGGCAGTCCAGGGCTGCACTGGGGTCGCGCTCTTGTTCCGCCCTGGCGAGCTTCTCCGTCAGGGACTGGCAGTAGTTGCAGGTAGTGGAGGTTTGCGTCGTCATGCCACAGCCTCTCTCGAACCGATGTGCAGGCAGGGGGAGTTGCCTCGTGTCGAGCGCGGTGTGGGGCCTTGGCTGCGACCCCGCTCGGCCACGCACCGTGACCGTAGCGTCGCCGCCACTACGTGGCAAGCCTGCTACGTGGCAGATATGTCGAACGGATTACGACAAGAGCCCCTCGCCGCTGGGGCCGAGGGGCTCAGTCGCTGGTCAGTGACGTGTTAACCGGCGAAGTGGTCGAACTTCCCAGCCCGAACGCCCTTGATGAGTGCAGCAAATTTGCTACGGCTCGTGCTCGTCTGCGCGTTCGGGGTGTCACTCTCGCGGATCATTATGCTGTCGCCCCGCTCCGCGATCTCGACGCAGTTCTCGCCTCCTGCGCCGGAGAAGGAGGACTTCTGCCACTTCAGTTCCATGCTTGGATGTCTCACAGTTCTCGCGCGATGTGGTGGATTAGCTGCTGTGATTCTGTTGCGTCAAGCGCCGCGGCTTCTGCGGTGTCGATCAGCGCCCGGTATTTCTTGAGTTCGGCGTCGGCGTCCAGGAAGCGGCCTCCCAATGCGCTGTCGATCTGGACGGTGTCCAGCTGCGGAACGACGCCGCCGGCGTACAGGACCGGTTGCGTGGCTTCAATGAAGCTTTCGCATGTGAAGGGGATGACGCGGACGGTGACGGTGGGCCACTCCGAAACCTCGATGAGGTATTCGAGCTGTGACCTCGCCACCTTGCGTCCGCCAAAACGCATGCGCAGCGCGGCCTCGTGGATGACCGCCTCGAACTGCGGCGGGTCTTGCCGCTCGAATACGCTCCGGCGCCGCATCCTGTGTTCGACGCGCACGTCCGCCTCGTTGGAGGGGAGGGCGGGTACGTGGCCGGAGTAGATGGCGCGGGCGTAGTCCTCGGTCTGGAAGATGCCGGGCATGGTGACGGATTGCATGGAGCGCATAAAGGTCGCGTGGTGTTCGAGCTCCGCGATATCGAGGAATCCCGGGGCGAGTACCCCGCGGTACTCATCCCACCAGAATTGGCCGCGGTGCTCGCGTGCTATGGCGCAGAGCGCTTCGATCAATTCGGCGTCGTCGCACGAGTAAAAGGTGGCCAACCGGCGAATGCGCTCCTCGGAAACGCCGATCCTTCCGGATTCGGTGTGGCTGATCTTCGCTTGATCGGTCGACAGCAAACCGGCCGCCTCGCGTGCTGCCCTGCCCGCGCTTTCGCGCAGCTTCCGCAGCTCGGCACCCAAACGCGCCTGACGTGCGGTCGGGTTGTCCCTCGCTGGCATGTCACCTTCCCCTGTCTGGTCAGAGTGTCCCGCGTAACCGTGCCATGGTCCACCCGTTCGCACTAGCAGCACATACCTACTTGCTACGTAGCATGTATGCCACTACCTTTCAGGCAGCACAGCGCCTCATGCCAGTAAGACCGCAGTGCAGCCGCTTGGGCATGCCCACAGGGCGTGTTCGCGGAGGTCGAGCCACGGCGGCAAGCAGCGCGTGCTACAGACGCGTTGGGAGACGTAGCCATGAGCCTTGTACCCCGCAACCGCCACCCGGAAGTTCCACAACGCCAGTCGTTCCGCGTCAGCCTGCCGAGCGGCGTCCTGGCCCCGAAGATCGCCCGGACCCTCGTAGCCGACCTCCTCGTCCTGACCGACCACGGTTGTCTCGCCGACCCCGCCCAGCTGCTCGTCAGCGAGATCGTCACGAACGTGCACATGCACACCGGCACACCCGTCGTGCACGTCGACGTGGCCGTGCGGTTCGCGCGTATCCGCGTGGCTGTGTGGGACGACGCCCCCTACGTACGCCCACAGTTGCAAGAAGAGCGGGACGGTGACGAACGGGGGCGGGGGCTGCACCTCGTGCACGCGCTCGCGTCGCATTGGGGAGTTACCTGGCCCCGCCGCAACGAGCAATCCATCGCCAAACACGTGTGGTTCGCGCTTGACCACGACGACAGGGAGGAGATCGCAGCTTGTCCCGCCGCTTCGGCTCCCCGGAAGGCGGACCCGACGTCGCTCAGATGACGCGCGCCGACTGCCCGTTCCCCGTACGCCCCTCGTACGAACCGTGCGGCCCCTACGACGTGTGCGACCCATACGAACCGTGCGACCGATACGACCCATGCGACCCGGACGGATACACCTGCTCGTACTCCGGGCCGGCAGTGCCCCCCTCCGTACCGTGCCCTGACGGCCCGCCCCGCGAAGCCCGCCCCGGGCGTACCGGCCACCAGATGGCCCGGCCGAGCAGTGCGGCGACGGCGGGGACGAGTACCAGGGAGAGGACGAGGGCGGAGAGCATGATGCCGAGGGCCATCGCGAAGGCGACCTGTTCGCTTCCCGGAGTGGTGGCCAGTGTGGCGAAGGAGCCTGCGAGCACCAGGCCGGCCAGGGCGATGGCCGGTGTCGTGTGCCGGACGGCGCGGCTCACGGCGGCGCGGGCCGGGCCCGGTTGCCGCATTTCCTCGCGGATGCGGTCGGAGATCAGGATGTTGTAGTCGGTGCCCAGCGCCACGACGAACAGGAACAGCACGAGGGGGAGGGAGAAGCTGACCCCCGGTTGGCCGAGGGTGTGCTGGAACAGCAGCGTGGCGGCGCCGAGAGTGGCGGCGAAGCCGAGGCCGACGGAGAGCATCAGGACGATCGGCGCGAGCAGGCTGCGCAGGAGCAGCAGCAGGATCAGCGCGATCAGCGCGGCCGCGACCGGGAACACGATCCTCAGGTCGTGGTCGACGGCCGTCGCGACGTCGGCGAAGATCGCCGCCGTGCCGCCCACGTGCGCCGTCAGCCCGGCGGGCGTGTGCGCGGCGACCGCCGCCCGGATCGGTCCGGACGCCAGGTCGCGGGCGCGCTGGCTCTGCGGGTCGGCGGTCGGATAGACATCGATCCTGGCGGCGCGGCGGTCCTGGTTGAGGACGGTCGGCGCCACCTGGCCCACGCCCTCGACCTTGCCGAGCGAGCGGGCGAGGCCGTCGAGCGCGGCGGTGGTGAGGGGGCCGTCGTTCTCGGCGGTGACGTAAACGCTCGTCGGGTCCGACACCCCGGCCGGCAGCGCGCGGGCGATCTCGGCCGCCGTGGTCGCGGCGGGGGTCCGCTCGCCGGAGTCGCTGCGGCCGTAGTCCATGCGAATACCGGTCAGCCCGGCGGCCAGCGCGGCGAGCAAGGCCACGGACGCCGCCAGCATCAGCAGCGGCCGCCGCGTGATCAGCGTTCCGAGGCGGGCGGCCCGGCCGTCGCGCGGCTCCTGGCGCAGGGTGCGGCCGGGCCAGAACATCTTGCGCCCGGCGGCCGCGAGCAGCGCCGGCATCAGGGTGAGGCTGCCGAGCAGCATCACCAGGACCGCGACGGCTATCGCGGGCCCCAGCGAACGGAACTGCCCGAACGTCGCCAGGCCCAGCGTCGCGAACGCGGCCACGATGGTCAGCGCCGCCGAGGTGATCGCGGTGCCCACGCGGGCGGAGACCTGCGCGGCGGCCTCGCGCGCCGGCTGCTCGGGCCGGGAGCGCAGATGTTCGCGGAAGCGGAACAGCAGGAACAGGAGGTAGTCGATGCCGATGCCGAGCAGCACCACGTTGAGCAGCGCCGGGGTGCTCGCGTCGAGCTTGTTGCCGGTCAGCAGCGCGGCGCCCGAGACGGCGCCCGCCGCCACGAAGCCGATGACGGCGACCGCGAGGATCGGCAGCAGGGACGCCAGCGCGCTGCGGAACACCAGCACGTTCAGCAGGATGATGAGCCCCATGACGATCGCGCCGCCGACCTTCGCGGCGATCTCGTGGGCGTCGGTGGTGTCCACGGTCTCGGCGAGGCCCCCGGTGAATCCGGTGCGCATCCCCGCCTCGGAGAACTGCGTCCTGGCGGCGTCCCGGAAGGCCCGGTAGACGCCCTGGACCCCCTTGTCCGTGGGGTTTCCGAGCAACTGGACGGTGAGCAGTCCGAAGCTCCGGTCGGGCGCCGTCACCGCCGGGGCGACCTTCGGCGTCTGGGAGCGGTCCGGGATCAGGAACCGCGGGCCGTCGTCCTCCCTCGGCATGATCACGCGGCGGTGGGACAGCTTCGCCGCCTCGGCCGCGATCCGCTTCCGGTCGGCGGCGTCGAGGGCCCTGCCGTCGGAACGGGCGACCAGCACCGTCACCGTCGTGGCGTCGGGGTCCACCCCGAACCGCTCCTGGGCGATCTGCTGCGCGGCGGCGGAGTCGTAGCTGCGGGGCAGGAAGTCACCGGTCTGGGGCTGGGTGACGCGCGAGATCAGGGTGGGGGTGAGGGCGCTCAGCGCGATGCCCACCACCAACCAGATGGTGATGATCTTCCACGGGTGCCTGGTGGAGTACCGGGTCAGGGCGCGGATCATGCTGTCCTCCGGCGGACGGTTTCGAGGGCGGGCGTCTGCCGGGCGGCGGACGAGCTGGGGGAGGGGAGGGGGAGGAGCGGATGTGGGTCTCGGACGGGGGCCCGGCCGGGTCTCCAGACCATCACCCCGACCTGCCGCCGGGCGTCGTGGCAGCGGAGGATCCGGAACGGGGCCCTGGGGCCTCTCCCCACCCGTGACCAGGACCCTGGTCCTGGTCCTCGTCATGGCCCCGGGGCCGTACGGGCACGGGCCGCGTACCGCTGTGCAACCCTGTTCAGGGGGCCGGGAGGCCGTACACAGAGGAAACGACATGCCCAGGAGCCGTCACACCGGTCCCGGTGACGCCCAAGATCCGCCGCGCGCCACCACCACCGCCGCCGCCACCACCACCGCCACTGACACCACCACTGACACCACCACCGCCACTGACACCACCACCGCCACCGCCACCGAGCCGCCGTGGTCGCGCAACGACGCGCTCGTGACCGCCGGCGCCTGCGCGATGAACCTGCTCAGCTATGTGTTCTTCGACGTCCCCGGCGGCCGGAACGAAGTGAGCGTGACCGGGTTCGTCCTCGTGGCGCTGGCGGCCGTGCCGCTGCTCGCCCGGCGCCGGTACCCGGTGGCGACGCTCGCCGCCGTCCTGGCGCTCGACGCGGCAGCCGCCCTGACCGTGCCGCTGCCCAGCCACTTCGGCGCCGTCCTGGTGGTCGCCGTGTACCAGGTCGCCAGGGACTGTACGGGCAGGGTCACGGCGGTCGCGGCCGTCGCGACGGTGGCGGTGACGCTGCTGAGCCAGAGCGGGGGGCGGCTGCCGCCCTGGCAGGAAGTGATCACCCCGCCCCTCTCCACCCTGATCGTCGTCGGCACGGCCCTGGCGGTCAACCGCTGGCAGCGGGAGGTGGCGGCCAACCGCAGGCTGCTCGCCGACCGCGCGGTGGCCGACGAACGCCGCCGCATCGCACGGGAGTTGCACGACATCGTGGCCCACCACATCACCACCATGCAGCTGATGGCCGGCGGCGCGCGGGCCAACCTCGCGCAGCCGGAGGTGGTACGGGACGCCCTGGTCACCCTGGAGTCCTCCGGGCGGCTCGCGCTGCGCGAGATGCGCCAGCTCCTCGACGTACTGCGGGCCGGGGACGAACCGGAGGCCGCGCCGTCGCTGCCCCAGCCCGGCGTCGACGACCTAGGCCGCCTGGTGGACGAGTCCCGCGTCGCCGGGCTGCCGACCGAGTTCGCCGTCCACGGGCAGCGGCGCCCGCTGCCGCCGACCGTCGGCCTCACGGTGTTCAGGATCGTCCAGGAGGCGCTCACCAACACCCGCAAGTACGCGGGGGCCGCCCGTGCGTCCGTACAGCTGACGTACCGTCAGGACAGGGTCGGGGTCGAGGTGCGGGACGACGGCGGGGGCGCGTCGCCGCAGGAAGGGCCGTCGGCTCCGGGGGCGAGCGGCTACGGCCTGATCGGGATGCGCGAGCGCGTCGCCCTGCACGGCGGCACGCTCACCGTCGGGCCGCAGGTCGATGGAGGGTTCGCCGTGGTGGCCGAGTTGCCGGTGGACGCGGATGAGGCGGACGCGGTGGGCGAGGCGGAAACGGCTGCCGTCAAGCACGAGGGAGTGAGCGGATGACCACGAATGGGGCCGAGGCCGGGGCAAGGGCTGGGAACGAGGCCGGGAGCGGGGCCACGCACGTATCACCGACGATCAAGGTGCTGATCGTGGACGACCAGCCGCTCGTCCGCCGAGGTCTGTCGCTCATCCTCTCCCCCGACCCGGCCTTCGAGGTGGTCGGAGAGGCCGAGGACGGCGCGCAGGCCGTCGCCCTCGCCCGTCGGCTGCACCCCGACGTCGTGGTGATGGACGTCCGGATGCCCGTACTCGACGGCGTCGGCGCGACCGAGCAGCTGGCCGCCGCCGAGCCCGGCTGCCGGGTGCTGGCCCTGAGCACCTTCGATCTCGACGAGTACGTCGTGGGCGCGCTGCGCGCCGGAGCCTACGGTTTCCTGCCCAAGGACAGCTCCCCGGAGGACCTGGGCGCGGCGATCCGCACCGTCCACGCGGGCGAGGCCGCCGTCGCGCCGCGCCTGCTCACCCGGCTGATCTCCGCCTACGTACGCGCGCCACGCGAAGCGCGACGGGCCCCGGCCGGCCGGGCCGCCGGCCTCACCGCCCGCGAAGTCGAGGTGTGGCACCTGATGGCCACCGGCCTCGACAACACCGAGATCTCCCGCGAACTGGGCATCAGCCTCTCCACCGTCAAGAACTACATCACCAGCATCTTCGACAAGCTCGCCGTCCGCGACCGCGCCCAAGCGGTCATCGCGGCCTACGAAACGGGCCTGGTCACCGCCCGCACGGCGGCCGGAGGGCCTGACGCCGAGGGGACCGCCTGACGCCGACGGCCGGTACGTACGTGCTCACCGCCGTGCCGCGTCGTGCGCCGTGGGCGCCGCGGATATCTCGAAGGGGCCCGGCTTCGGCGGTGGCAGCATCACTTCCTCGTAGCGGCCGAGCGCCAGCATCATGCCGAGTGCGGCGGGCGGGATCAGTAAGGCGATGAGTACGACGGCGAGCGCTGCCATGGCTCTGTCCTTCCGTGAGAACAGCGTCCGAGTCACCCCGCGTGCGCCCGCGCAAACCCCGCGCTCCGAGACCGTCTCGACGTCCTCGCCGTCCAGGGTCTTGCGGTCGGTACGGGCCTGGGCTCGCGCCCGCTGATCAGGCGGTGTCACGGTGTTCCAGCTCCGCCAAGCGGTGCTGCAACCGTTCGTTCTCCGCCGCGAGTTCGCGGTGACGGGCGCCGGAGGAGAGCGACGGGTCGTCCTCCCACCAGTCGATGCCCATCTCCTTGGCCTTGTCGACGGAGGCGACGATCAGCCGGAGCTTGATGGTCAGCAGCTCGATGTCGAGCAGGTTGATCCGGATGTCGCCCGCGATGACGACGCCCTTGTCGAGTACGCGCTCCAGGATGTCGGCGAGGTTCGCCCCGCCGTCGGGGCCGTACGTACCGGGGAGGCGGCTCGCGGTCGTCATCGGCGGCCGCGGTTCCCGGCGTGCGCGTACTCCCGCTGCTTGCGCGCGTCAGCCGTGTCGTCGTCGGACTCTTCGGCGTCTTCCGGTTCCTCGGCGTCCAGGTCGGCCTCGTCGTCCGGTTCGTACTCGGCATCATCCTCGGCCTCGGCCTCGTCGATCAGTTCGCCCTCGTCTTCGTCCTCGTCGTCCTCGGCCTCGTCCTCCGCGTCCGCCTCCGCTTCGGGCTCCTCGGCCTCCCCCGTACGGTCCTCCTCGCGGCTCTCCTCCTGCTCTTGTTCGTCCTCTTCCTCCTCCGCCACCGCGTCCTCATGGCTGACCACGACCTCGCCGTCCCGGATCTCGCCCCGCCAGCCGTCCTGCGCCTCGCCGCGCAGCGAGATGTGCCGCGCGAAGTTCTTGAGGTCCAGCCGGGCGCGGCGGCCCTGGGCCCGCCAGATGTTGCCGGTCCGTTCGAAGAGGCCCTTCGGGTAGTACTCGATGATCAGCAGCACCCGCGTGAGGTTCTCCGCCAGCGCGTGGAAGGTGACGACGCCCTTCGTCGTGCCCTTGGCGCCTTCCGAGGTCCATACGATCCGGGCGTCCGGCACCTGTTCCGTGGTGCGCGCCTTCCAACTGCGCGTCGACCAGAAGATCTTGAGCTTCCAGTCCGAGGTGGTGTCGTCGGCGGAGTCCGCGCTCCTGACGCCCTTGGCGAAGGTGGCGAACTCCTGGTACTGGGTCCACTGGTCGTACGCCTCGCGCACCGGAACTCCGACGTCCACGGACTCCACGATGACCGTCGGCTTCCGGCCGCCGCCGCCCTTCTTGCGCTTGCCGCCGCCCAGCCCCTTGGCCGTCTCCACCACGTTGTCCTTGAGATGGGACGCGCCGACTTCCAGGGCGCTGCGCACCGGGCCCTTGCCCTCGGCGATCTTCCGGCCGCCGTCGAGCGCCAGTTTCGCGAAGCCGGGGCTGCGGCCCTCCGCGATGTCGGTCAGCTTCACGGTGCTCTCGCCGAGCTTGCGGCCCGCGCCGGTGAGCAGGCGTTCGGCCTGGGCGAGCGCGTACTTCTGGAGCTCCGTCTTGAGGCGGTCCACCGCCGGGTTGGCGGTCAGGGGCTCAGCCACGGTCACCACCCGCCCTCGTCGTACGCGCGGCACTGGCCGTCTTGCCCGCGGTCTTTCCTGCCGCCTTACCCGCCGTCTTCTTGGCGGGCGCCGTCTTGGACGCTGTGCGCTGCCCGGACTTGGCGGCCCCGGCGGCCTTCCCGGCCGCTCCGGCCGCCGAGGGCCTGCGCGCCGATGACGACGGCTTCCGGCGGGCCGTACCGCTCGCGGACTCCGAGTCAGACTCCTTCCCGCCGTCCCCCTCGCCGTCCCCCGCGCTGTCCTCCGCGCCGTCCTCCTCACTGTCCACGACAGATCCCGGCACCACCCCCGACAGCCGGTCCTGCACCCCGGCCGTACGGTCGTGCAGCCGGTCCGCCAGACCTTCCAGCTGCCGGTTGACCAGCGCGCCGGTCGCGGCCTTGCCGACCCCGCGCAGGTCGTCCCGCAGCTGGTCGCCGATCTCCTTGAACTGGGGGTTGTCCGCCAGTTGCGCGGCGGCGAAGTCCGCGATCGACTTCGGGTTCAGCTGGAGGCGCTTGCCCATCACCAGCGTCCCGATGCCGAAGGCGAGCTTCGCCTTCTTCGTCCGCCCGAGCACGTATCCCGCGCCCACGGCGAGCCCTATTGCCAGCCGGCTGTTCATATCTCTCCCGTTCTCGTCTGTGTCTGCTGTGTCTGCTGTGTCTGCTGTGTCTGTTGTGCTTGTCGCGCCTGCAACCGGTCGAGAAGTTCGTCCTCGCGCCGGTCGAACTCGTCCTCGTCGATCTCGCCCGCGTCCAGCAGCCGCGAGAGCTCCGCCAGTTCGCGCTGGACGGCCGACGGGTCGTAGTACTGCCGCTCGGCCTCGGTCAGCACCTGCCGCAGCACCCATCCGGTGCCGCGCAGTGGGGCTACGGGCAGGAGCAGCAGCTCTCCCAGGAGGCCCATGCGTCACTCCACGAAGCTGTACGGCGGCAGTGGGCCGTTCACCCGGAGGACGAGGTGCGGGTTCTCGCGGCGCAGCGCCGCGACGGCGGCGACGAACTCCTCGCCGTGCTCGCGGTCCACCAGGAACGAGATGTTCGCCAGCCAGCCCCCGCTCGGCGGGCCGGGACAGGTGTCCTCCGCCGCGCCTTCGAGGGCGTTCCGCAGGAGCGCCGCGTCCCGCGGTTCGCGCTCCTGCACCGCCGTCGCGACCAGTTCGCCGAGGCGCAGCCGGTCCTCGTGGCTGCCGCCGCCCGCCGCCTTGTTGGCCTCCCGCAGCTCCCGCAGCTCGGGGGCGTCGATGAGCACCCGCTGGAGCACGGCCTCCTCGTCGTGGGTGGCCTTCACGTTGTACTCGGCCTTGCCGTCCAGGGTCCCCAGCCGTTCGAGGTAGTGCTCCTCGTGCGCGGTGAGCGCGGCCGTGACCGCGTCGTCGTCGGGCGAGACCCCGCCGAACCGCATCGGCAGCACGGGCCCGGCCGTGCTCGCCTCGGCGAGCACGCTCTGGTGCGCGAGCAGTTCGCGCCGCTTGGGCTTGAGGTCCGGCGGCGCGTCGCTCACCAGGGCCGCGAGCCGGCCCGCGGCGATGACGCGTACGGGCCGCGGCGGGTCGCCGACGCCTGCCGTCTCCTCGGGGAGGCGCGGATGTGAGCTGCGCGTGATGCCGTACACGTACGTGCTCACTCCTACTCCTCCTCCTTCCGGCCCCTCGCGGCGGTGCGCTTGGCGCGCGGTCGGGACTCGCCCTGAGAGCTTTGCGAGCTCTGGCCGCTCTGACCGCTCTGGCTCTCCTCGCGGGCCTGGTTGAAGGCGTTCGAGACGGTCTCGGCCGCGCCGGACAGGGCGCCCTTGGACTTGCCGCGGGCCCCGGACTCGGTGATCTCGCCGACCAGGTCCGGCAGGCCCGGGTCCTTGCGCGGCCCGGCCTCCAGGTCGAGCCGGTTGCACGCCTCGGCGAACCGCAGATAGGTGTCGACGCTCGCGACGACCACCCGTACGTCGATCTTCAGGATCTCGATGCCTACGAGCGAGACACGGACGAATGCGTCGATCACGAGCCCCCGGTCGAGGACGAGTTCCAGGACGTCGTACAGGCCGCTGGTGCCGCCCGAGCCCCCGCTTTGTTGTGCCGGGACAACAGTCATCGCGTGGTGCCTTCCTCTCGTGGGGTGTCCGCTTCGGAGTAGCCCTCAAGGGCGGGACCAAACACCGCCGCCGCGCCCGAACCGTCCCCAAGTGGGCATCTCCGTCAGGTCTGTTGGCGGGTTTTCCGCCCGGCGTGCGGGATACCCGGAAAACCCATGACCTGGTACCAGCGCATCCCGGCAAGCCGGGGCCCGGCCCCGCCTCCGGCCGGATCGCCATGGATGCGCGGCGGCCGAGTGCGGGTGCGGAGCGGTCCGCGAGTGCCTGCGGGGAGGAACTGAAAGCTTGTGAAGCCCCAACTACCTCTGGAACAACTGGCGGTGTCCGCGTACTCCGTCCCCACCGACGCGCCCGAGGCCGACGCCACGCTCGACTGGGACGCGACGACCGTGGTGGTCGTGGAGGCCCGTGCCGGGACGGTGTACGGCACGGGCTGGACGTACGCCCCGGCGGCGGCCGGGCTGTTCGTCGACGAGCAGCTGGCGCCCGCGACGCTGGGCCGTTCGGCCCTGGACGTGCCCCGGCTGCACGACGCGATGTGCCGGGCGGTACGCGACTCCGGCCGCCCCGGCATCGCCTCGTGCGCGATCTCCGCCGTGGACCTCGCCCTGTGGGACCTCAAGGCCCGGCAGTTCGAGGTGCCGCTCGTGGGGCTGCTCGGCGCGGCCCGCGAGACGGTGCCCGTGTACGGCAGCGGCGGCTTCACCACGTACCACGACACGCATCTGGCCTCCCAGCTCAGCGGCTGGGTGCACGGCCAGGGCATCCCCCGGGTGAAGATCAAGATCGGCGAGGACCGGGGCCGCGCGGTCGTGCGCGACCTGTCCCGCGTCCGGCAGGCCCGCCAGATCATCGGCGACAAGGCCGAGCTGTACGTGGACGCGGGCGGCGGCTACAACCGCAAGCAGGCCGTACGCGTCGGCGGCGCGCTCGCCGAGTACGGCGTCGGGTGGCTGGAGGAGCCGGTCGCCGCCGACGACCTGAAGGGTCTGCGGCTCATCCGCGACACGCTCGTCTGCGACGTCGCGGCCGGCAAGTTCGGCTACGACCTGCCGTACTTCGCGCGGATGGTGAGCGCGGGCGCGGTCGACTGCCTCCAGGCGGACGCCACCCGGTGCGGCGGGGTCACGGAGTTCCTCCGGGCGGCGGCGCTGGCGCAGGCCCACGGCCTGGAGATCTCGGCGCACTGCGCCCCGCACGCGCACGTCCACGCGGCGGCGGCCGTGCCCAACCTGCGGCACATCGAGTGGTTCCACGACCACGTACGCATCGAGTCGACGCTGTTCGACGGGGCGCTCGACCCCTCGGGGGGCGAACTGACCCCAGGCCAGGCTCCGGGCCACGGGCTGACGCTGCGACGCGAGGACATGGAGCCGTACCGGATCGCTTGATTCGCACGGATCACGGGTGATTCGCACGGATCACGGGCCCGTGGTCAGGCCGTAGCCCGAGGCGCCCTCAGGGCGCCGTCGCCAGCGTGAACGAGTGCCCGGCCGGGTCGGAGTACGTCCGTACGTCCCGCGGCCCGTTGTTCTCCTTGGTGTCGATGGGGCGCGCGCCGAGGTTGACCGCCTCGCGCTCCGCCTCGTCCATGTCCTCGCGCGCGACGACGATCCGCAGGTGCGCCTGCTGGGAGTCCTCGGGGCGCGGCCAGCTCGGCGGCGCGTAGCCGTGGTCGCGGTGGATGGCCAGGAAGACGCCGTGGCCGCCGGTGACCTCGACGAAGTCGGGGTCCTTGCCCAGCGTGCTCTCCCCGCCGAGCAGGCCCGCGTAGAACTCGGCGAGCTCCTCGGGCTCCGCGGAATCCAGGACGAGGACGGTGGTCTTTTCTACGGTCATCGTCTCCCTCTCTGATAAGTCGACCGAGGTGGGTCGAGGCAATCCGATGCCGGCCAATTCGATCCGGAACAAGCAGACTTAGTTCGAAACGGATCGAGTTGCGCCAGGTAAAGGGTTGAGCTGGTCAAAGGCTGCGTTCCGGCGTTCCGGGTCCCCCGCTGGGGCGGCCCCAAACGCAGACTGTGCAGCCTTCACATATTCCGGTCGGCGACGTGAATTTCCATCTTTCCGAAGGTTTTCTGTTCCGAACTCGACTAAGAGGGCAGGTGCATAGAGCGGGGATCAGCTGTGCCGAGGTGGACGGAGACCATGGACGAGCAGGCCGTGGCCAAGACATTCGTGGAACTGGCGGACAACCTGGACGCCGCATTCGACCCGCTCGCCTTCCTCCGGCTCCTGACCGACCGCTGTGTGGGCGTGCTCGGCGTGAACGCCGCCGGGGTGCTGCTCGCGGACCGGTCCGGCGAGCTGAAGATCGTGGCCGCCTCCGACGAGCGCGTACGGCTGCTGGAACTCTTCGAGGTGCAGCAGGAGGAGGGCCCCTGCCTGGACTGCTTCCGGCAGGGAACCGCCGTTGCCGTACCCGATGTGAAGGCGGCGGCCGTGCGCTGGCCGCGGTTCGTGCCCCAGGCCCGCCGGCGCGGCGTGGCGGCGGTGCAGGCCCTGCCGATGCGCTGGCGGAACGAGACCGTCGGCGCCCTGAACCTCTTCTGCGCCGATCCGTTGCTGTTCGGACCGGTCGGCTCGCCCATCGCCCAGGCCATGGCCGACGTCGCGACCATCAGCCTCGTGCAGCGGCGCTCGGCGCGGCGCAGCGAGCAGCTCAACGAGCAGTTGCAGACAGCCCTCGACAGCCGGGTCGTGATCGAGCAGGCCAAGGGGAAGCTCGCCGAGCGCCACGGTATCGACATGGAGCGGGCATTCGACTCGCTGCGCCGTTACGCCCGTTCGAACAATCTGCGGCTGTCCGACGTGGCCCGCGATGTCATCGACGGCTGTGCGTCGCTGCCCGCTCCGGGGGAGTGACGGCCGGCCGCTCCGCGTCCGTGCGGAGCCCGGCCCGCTTGCCCGCCCGCCGCGCCACCGGGGCCCCGGCCTCCGGGAAGACGCTCAGGCGGCGGCGGAGCCCGCCCGTGCCCAGCGCGCGGGAGACGGCGGGCGACGGCGCGAGGATGCGCAGTTCGCCGCCGTGGAAGCGGGCCCGGCGGGCCGTGGCGACGAGCACGCCGAGAGCCAGTACGTCGCAGTGGGTGACGCCCGAGAGGTCGAGGACGAGCCGGACGCCGGGGCCCTGCGCCATGCGCAGGAGCTCGCGCAGCCGTGG
>NZ_JBHVHQ010000121.1:0-14271 GCF_042800135.1 Streptomyces sp. NPDC057654
GAGCACCGCCGCCCGTGCGCTGTCACCGCGTGGGAGTGCCGTACGGGCCGCTCACCGGTTGGCGCCGTACGGACCGCTCACCGGTTGAGGACCTGCTCGACCTTGTCGGCGACCCGCTTGGCCTGGATGTCGCGGCCCTTCTCGTTGGGGTGCAAGTACCACGGGAGCGGCTGGTCGCCGAACTTGAGCAGCGAGGGCTCCAGCAGGCCGCCGACGCCCCGGTTCGCGCCGTCGCACGCCGTGTTGTTCCCGGTGTGGCCGTAGAGCTCCACGAAGTCGGCGCCGGCGTCCGCGGCGGCCTTCTTCATGTCGTCGTCCAGCCGCTTCTGGACCTGGTCCAGGACCGGCAGGGCGTCGTGCGGGACATCGACGAACGGCAGCTCCGTCTGGCCGGGCGCCGGCTTCAGGCACTTGGCCGTGTCGTGCGGCACGATCCTGGGGTAGCCGACCAGGACGGGCTTCGCGTCGGGGGAGAAGTACCGGATGCGCTCGATCATCTCCTCCAGGTCCCAGCCGACCCGCTCGAACTGATCGTCCAGCCACTGCTTCCCGGTCCCGGACTCGAAGAACTCGCGGCACTTGGCGGCTGGTTGCTTGTCGTCCACCGGCGTGCCGGGCAGCAGCGCCCCGTCATCGCCGCGCAGCTTGGCGGAACACTGCTTCAGAATGCGGCTGAACCCCACCGTGTTGCCGCCCATGCTGCCCACGACCAGTCCGGTGTCGGGCTTGAGCGCGTCCTGCTGCGGCGGGAGCGCGCCGAGGCCGAAGGGCAGCTCTTGCTTCTCCCAGAGGTGATGGGTGAGTGCGCCTCCGCAGGAGACGTCCGCCTGGACGTCGAGCGTGATGCCCTTCTCCTTCAGATGCCGGGTGGCGACGGCAGGGTAGTTCTCCTTCGCCTGGAAGCAGAAGAACCTTTCGCTGCCTTCGTGGTTCACGGGAGCGATGCCGTAGTTGGCCGTGTACGAGTCGCCGAAGAAGACGGTCGGTACGGGGGCGGCGGGCGCCGCGTCGGCGCCGGTCGCCGGGCCGGCGAGGGCCAGGCAACTGCCCAATGCGATGGCCGCGGCGGCCAGTCGCCGTGCTGTCGCGGATTTCGTCGTCTTGCGCATGACCGAAGACATGGCGGTGCCCTTTCCTGGAGGCCCACGTGGAGAGTCCGGCGAGCCGGAGTGCTCCGTATTCATTCATGCGCACAGAGTGATGATCCAATGGTGTGGTCCAAACCGAATGTTCCTGGACATCCCCTTTGTGTGTGGCCATCTCGCCTGTTCAGCGGGGGTTGGAGCAGTGCGGCCGATGAGACCGGCTGGAGATCCTGACTCGAAAGGGGAAGGGCCTGTCCGGCCGCCGTGCGGGCCCGGCGGCGTGGCCGTGTGCCGAACGGGTAGAAGCGTCCAACCCGTGGTCGGTCGCGCCGCACGCAGGACCGGCCGTCGAAGGCGCGTCCCGCGACCGCCGATGCCCCCTCCGCGTACTTGGCCGGAAGTCTTCCGGCGGCACGTCGGATCGCGTCGGGTCCCTGACGTCAACTGCTCGCGCGGCGCGCGGCGCGCGGCACTTGGCTCATGCGAGACCATTCGGTCGCCGGTCGCCGGTCGCCGGTCGCCGGTCGCGGGGTGCCGGGCCGCCCAGGCGCCGCCGGGCGTCGCCCCGTCCCGGATGCCGCTCTGTTCCGGCGGCGGGCCGTCGCCGTCCGGCGGGGCGGCACCCGCCCTACGGTTTCGCCTCGGCCCAGGCCGCCCCGGCGGCCTCGACCGCCTGCGCGGGTACGGCGGCGTCCACCGGCCCGGCCTTTCCTGCGGGCCCGGCCTCCGCGTCCGCCACGAACAGCCCCACGTCGCGTATCGCCTCCGAGAAGGCGAGGGCGGGAACGTCCGTCGGGGTCACCGGAGTCCAGGCCCCGCGCGGCCCCCGGCGGCGCTCGAAGCGCACCGGGCCCATCACGCAGAGCATGAGCCCGCCGTCCCGGCCCTCCGCTTCGTCGGCACCCGTGCCCGCGACCCTGGCGCCGGCCCTGCCTCCGACCCCGAACCCCACCTTGTACAGGGCCTCTTCCGGGCGCACCAGTTCCATGAGCAGCCGCGCCCGCCAGAACTCTCCCTCGGTGCGGCGCAGTTCGCCGGGCCGGGGCAGTTCGCGCACGGCCTCCGCCTGTTGCTGCGCGTCGCCGTAGCCGAGCCGTCCGCCCGTCCAGCCGGTCTTCGCCATCAGCTCCTTGGCCGGTCCGTACCACAGCAGGCGGCCCGCGAAGTGCAGGGACTCGCCGGGGGCTTCCCCCTCCGCCCCGCCGGGACGGTAGGCGTCGCGGAAGATCTGCGGGAACGGCTGCCTCAGCTCGCGGTCCGCCGACTCCTCGCGCCACACGCGCACTTCCTCGGCCCCGGCCCGTACCGGATGCCACAGCCGCAGCAGCGCGCCCTCCTCGACCCGGTCCGCCGTGCCGCCCGCGCCCGCCAGCGCCCAGCCCCCGCCCGTACGCTCCGGGAACCCGGCGATCCACGCGCCGCCCGCGCCGTCGCTCGCCTCCCACAGCAGCGTACGGGCCGCCGCGCCCGTCACCGGGTGGTCCAGGCAGCGCAGGGCCCACTCCTCGGCAGACCAGACCGTGCCCGCGGCCAGCTGCTCCGCGAGCCGGTCGCACTCGGCGGGCAGCAGCGTCCGCAGCTGCTTCAAGGCGGCGCGCAGCTCGGCCAGTTCGGCGCCGTACTCCGCGCGGAGCGCCTTCGGCGGGGACTTCAGCACCCGCCCCTCGGGCCCCCGGAACGAGAGATCGGCCTCGGTGGGGGAGACGGACAGCACCGCCGTGTACGGACCGAGCTGCTCCTCCCGCATGCCGCGCGCGTCCAGCCCCGCCGTGGGCACCGACCGCTCGCGCACCCGGCCCGGCGCGACGCCCCCGCGCGCGACGATGTCCTCCAGCGCCCGCTCCACGCCCTTGAGCACGGTGCGGTTGCGCACCTCGCCCCGGATTCGCTCCAACTCCTGGGCGGCCGGCTCCCCCAGGGGGCCGTCGAACGTACCGAGCACGGAGACGGCGGCCGTGGCGATCCGCCCATGGCGGCACTGGCCGCCGGAACCGCCCAGACCGGTCCCGGCGCGGAGGGCGACGGCCCCTATGAGGGTGACGCCCCCGTCGCCCCGTACGCTCTCGGCCGCCGCCCACAGCAGCCCCCGCACCAGCTCGCCGTTGCCCTCCCCGGCGATGCCCCGCGCCCCGGTGCGCAGTGTGTGCTCCTCCTGCACCGCGATGCCGCGCAGCAGCGCCTCCACGGCCTCCCCGGCGCGCGGCGCAGCGCCCAGCAGCACGGCGGCCGTCCGCCGCCAGCGCCCGGTGACGCGTCCGCCGCCGCCCGCCACGCGGCGGCAGTGGTCCAGCAGCGCGGCCACGCCCGGGGAGGTGAGCAGCGCGGGGTGCGCGGCGCGCATCGCCGGGCCGTACGCGTCGCCGTCGTCGAGGATGTCCGGCGGCAGTCCGCACGACACCATGCCCTCTTCGCCCACCGTCATGGCGCGCACTCCTCCCCGATCCCGATCCCCGAACCCGACCCCGACCCCGAACCCACCGGCCCCGTACAGAAGACGATAGGCGGCACCACTGACAGTGCCGGTGGGCAGGGCGGCCGGGACCGGGGTCGGGCCGGGATCAGGCCGGGGTCAGGTCGGTTCGGCGGCCGGGAGGGACAGGACCATCGTCAGTCCGCCGCCGGGGGTGTCCTCCGGCGTGAGCGTCCCGCTCATCGCCTCCGCCAGGCCGCGGGAGAGTGCGAGCCCCAGCCCCAATCCGGTCGAATTGTCGGTGTCGCCGAGCCGTTGGAAGGGCAGGAACGCGCCTTGCCGGGCCGCTCCGGTCAGCCCCGGCCCCCGGTCCGTGACCCGCAGCTCCACCCGGCCCGCGCGCGCTTCGGCTGCCACGGAGACGGGGCGGCCGGCGGGGGAGTGGCGCAGGGCGTTGGTCAGCAGATGCGCGAGTATCCGGGCGAGTTGCGCGGGGTCGGCGCGTACCGCCGGGGCGGCGGTCAGGCCGCGTACGGTCACGTCGGCGGTGTCGGCGTCCGGGAAGCGGTTCAGCACGGCGGGCAGCACCTCGCTCCAGCCGGTCGGCCGCAGGCGCAGCCGCAGCATTCCGGTCTGGAGGCGGCTCATGTCCACCAGGTCGTCCACGAGCCGGCCCAGCCGGGCCAGCGACTCCTCGGTGGCGCTGAGGAGTTCGTCGCGCTCCTCGGGGCTGAAGTCCACGTCGCGGCTGCGCAGCGACCCGACCGCGGCCAGGGCGCCGGCGAGCGGTGTGCGCAGGTCGTGGCTGACGGCGGCCAGCATGGCGGTGCGCAGCTGGTCGGCGGCGTCCGGGGGCGGGTTGCGCGGCGGTCGGTTCGGCGCGGGCCGGCCCCGCGACGGCCGGTCGCGTAACAGCGGGTCGTACGCCGGCCGCCCTGCGGGGCGTCCCGGCATCAGAACCGGTCCGGGAAGGCGCGCGCGAGGAGCAGGAGTCCGACCAGCACGGCCGCGATCACGAGACCGACGACGTTCTCTACAGTCACTGCGCACTCCATGCGTGAGGGTCTGGGGCCGGTGCAGGAAGCCGGCTTCCGTAGCGCATCGCGCGCCACTGCCTATAGGGACCCCTGTTGACGGCCCTCTGGCGCATATCGCGCACACCTTGACGCCAATTTGACGGGCTTTCGCCTGATGGGGTGAGGCGGGCGGCGGCAGGACAGCGGCAAGCCCGCCCGCCCCAACAGAACCTTCAGTCCCTCCTCTTACTGGCTTACGCTCTGGTGGCGGAGGCTCGCCCCTGCTACGTTCGTTGGTCTGGACCTGGCCCGATGGCTCGACGCGAGGGCGGCACTCTCCCGAGCGGAGCGGAACGTCGTGGTGGCTCCGACCTCATTCACCCGCCCGCTCGCCCGAACACGCCGGAGTACCACGTGCCCAGCCCCTGGACCACCGTCGTCATATCCCCGCACTTCGACGACGCAGCCCTCTCCCTCGCCGGCCTGCTGCGCCGCCTCGACGGGCCCGCCGCGGTCGTCACCGTCCACGCCGCCGCGGCGCCGGCCGGCAGCGAACTCTCCTACTGGGACTCGGTCTGCGGCTTCACCTCGACCGCCGAGACCCACCGCGCCCGGCTCGCGGAGGACGCCCGCGCGTGCGCCCTGATGCGCGTCGACCAGGTGCTCCTGGACCACGCCGACGGCCCGTACCGCAACCGCGAGCCGCTCACCGCGCTGACGGACTTCCTGGCGGCCCTGCCGCTCACCACGCGGGTCCTGCTGCCCCTGGGCACCAACCAGCGCGACCACCAGGCCGTACGGGACCAGGGCCTGGCCGCCCTGGCGACCCGCCCCGGCACCGACGCCGCCGACGCGCTCCGCCCCTGGGTCTACGCGGATCTCCCCTACTCCGGCGCGGCGGACGAATGGGGCACCGAGGAGGCGTCCGCCGCCCTGGAACGCAGCGACCGCGGCAGCGCCTACCGCGCCCTCGCCTCCCGCCACCACCTGGAAGTCGTCCAGGACGTGCACCTCACCGAAGAGGAATGGCTCGCCAAACGCGAGGCAGTCCTCTGCTACACCTCCCAGCTCGCCCCCGTAGCCGTCGACCACAAAGCCTTCCTCCGCCACCCGGGCCCCCTCCAGTCCGAACTGGTCTGGGAACTGAGCTGAGGTCAGCTGAGCTGAGCCGTGGGCTCCGCCGTCAGTGGATGTCGGGCACCCCGAGCGAGGCGATGTCCACGCCGCCCAGGCGGCGTACGGCCTCCTGGGCGGCGGCCAGCCGCTCGGCGCGCTCCTCGGCGGTCGACTGCTCGGCGGCCAGGGCCTCGACCAGCCGGCTGATGCTCATGCCGCGCTCCTTGGCGAGCTCGGCGAGATGGTCACGGGTCTCCCGCGGGACCCGGATTGTCGCACGCGTCATCGCGCCACTATAGGAGTCCGCAGGACAAGGGGCCCCGCCCCGCAGCGCCCCCAGACACACCAAAAGACCCCGCCCCGTCCAAAGACGGATGCGGGGCCCCAGAGCGTGAGCCCGGGGCGGAAAACCCGGGCGGAAGCTCAGAAGCGGCGCGTGATCAGGGCGCGCTTCACTTCCTGGATGGCCTTGGTGACCTCGATGCCGCGGGGGCACGCGTCGGTGCAGTTGAAGGTGGTGCGGCAGCGCCAGACGCCGTCCTTGTCGTTGAGGATTTCGAGGCGCTGCTCACCGCCCTCGTCGCGCGAGTCGAAGATGAAGCGGTGCGCGTTGACGATGGCGGCCGGGCCGAAGTACTGGCCGTCGTTCCAGAACACCGGGCACGAGGACGTGCACGCGGCGCACAGGATGCACTTGGTGGTGTCGTCGAAGCGCTCGCGGTCCTCGGCGGTCTGGTGGCGCTCGCGCGTCGGCTCGTTGCCCGTGGTGATCAGGAACGGCATGACGTCGCGGTACGCCTGGAAGAACGGCTCCATGTCGACCACGAGGTCCTTGAGGACCGTGAGCCCCTTGATGGCCTCGACCGTGATCGGCTTGTCCGGGTTGATGTCCTTGATCAGCGTCTTGCACGCGAGGCGGTTCTTGCCGTTGATCCGCATCGCGTCCGAGCCGCAGATGCCGTGCGCGCAGGAGCGCCGGAAGGTCAGCGTCCCGTCCAGCTCCCACTTGATCTTGTGGAGAGCGTCGAGGACCCGCTCCTTGGGGTCGATCTCAAGCTTGAAGTCCTCCCAGACGGCGTCCGCCGAGACCTCCGGGTTGAACCGGCGGATCCGGAAGGTGGCCGTGACCAGGTGGCCCTTGTCGGCCTCCAGGGCGTCCAAGGAGGCCGAGTGCCCGTCGGCCTTGTCGAGTGTGGGGGTGCTCATCAGTACTTACGCTCCATCGGCTGGTAGCGGGTCTGCACGACCGGCTTGTAGTCGAGGCGGATCGTCTCTTTGCCGGAGGAGTCCGTCTCGCGGTACGCCATGGTGTGCCGCATGAAGTTGACGTCGTCGCGGTTCGGGTAGTCCTCGCGGTAGTGACCGCCGCGCGACTCCTTGCGGGCCAGCGCCGATACGGCCATGACCTCGGCCAGGTCGAGCAGGTTGCCCAGCTCGATGGCCTCCAGCAGGTCGGTGTTGAACCGCTTGCCCTTGTCCTGCACGGACACGTTCTTGTACCGCTCGCGCAGCTCGCCGATGGTCTCCACGGCGGTCTTGATCGTCTGCTCGGTGCGGAACACCATCACATTGGCGTCCATGCACTCCTGGAGCGCCTTGCGCAGCTCGGTGACGCGCTCGGTGCCCGTGGAGTCGCGCAGGCTCTCGACCTGCGAGGCGACCAGCGACGCCGGGTCCTCCGGCAGCTCGACGAAGTCGTTCTTCGCCGCGTACTCGGCGGCGGCGATGCCCGCCCGGCGGCCGAAGACGTTGATGTCGAGCAGCGAGTTGGTGCCCAGCCGGTTCGCGCCGTGCACGGAGACGCAGGCGACCTCGCCGGCGGCGTACAGGCCCGGCACGACGGTGGTGTTGTCGGCCAGCACCTCGCCCTCGACATTGGTCGGGATGCCGCCCATGGCGTAGTGCGCGGTCGGCTGGATCGGGATCGGGTCCGTGTACGGCTCGATGCCCAGGTACGTCCGCGCGAACTCGGTGATGTCCGGCAGCTTGGCGTCCAGCTGCTCCGGCGGCAGGTGGGTGAGGTCCAGGTAGACGTGGTCGCCGTCGGGGCCGCAGCCGCGCCCCTCGCGGATCTCCGTGTAGATGGAGCGCGAGACCACGTCGCGCGAGGCGAGGTCCTTCATGACGGGCGCGTACTTCTCCATGAAGCGCTCGCCGTCCTTGTTGCGGAGGATGCCGCCCTCGCCGCGCGCGCCCTCCGTCAGGAGGATGCCCATCCGCCAGATGCCTGTCGGGTGGAACTGGAAGAACTCCATGTCCTCCAGCGGCAGCCCGCGCCGGTACGCGGCGGCCTGGCCGTCACCGGTCAGGGTGTGCGCGTTGGAGGTCACCTTGAAGAACTTGCCCGTGCCGCCGGAGGCGAAGATGATCGCCTTCGCCTGGAAGACGTGGATCTCGCCGGTCGCCAGCTCGTACGCGACGACGCCGGAGGCCTTCTTGACCCCGTCCACGTCCTGGAGCAGCAGGTCCAGGACGTAGAACTCGTTGTAGAACTCCACGCCCTCCTTGACGCAGTTCTGGTACAGCGTCTGGAGGATCATGTGGCCGGTGCGGTCCGAGGCGTAGCAGGACCGGCGGACGGGGGCCTCGCCGTGGTTACGGCTGTGACCGCCGAAGCGTCGCTGGTCGATGGTGCCGTCGGGCGTCCGGTTGAACGGCAGGCCCATCCGCTCCAGGTCGAGGACCGAGTCGATGGCCTCCTTCGCCAGGATCTCGGCGGCGTCCTGGTCGACCAGGTAGTCGCCGCCCTTGATCGTGTCGAAGGTGTGCCACTCCCAGTTGTCCTCCTCGACATTGGCGAGGGCGGCGGCCATGCCGCCCTGCGCCGCGCCGGTGTGGGAGCGGGTCGGGTAGAGCTTGGTCAGCACGGCGGTGCGGCTGCGCTTCGTCGACTCGATGGCCGCGCGCATGCCGGCGCCGCCTGCGCCGACGATCACGGTGTCGTACTTGTGAATCTTCATGGGTTAAGCCTCGGTCCCGGGGTCTACTGGATGTTCGGGTCGAAGGTGAAGATCACCAGCGTGCCCAGAAGGACGGTGAACACCGTGGCGGTGTACAGCAGCATCTTCAGCCAGAAGCGGGTGTTGTCCCGCTGCGCGTAGTCGTTGATGACCGTGCGCAGGCCGTTCGCGCCGTGCAGCATCGCCAGCCACAGCATCGTGAGGTCCCACACCTGCCAGAACGGCGAGGCCCAGCGGCCGGCGACGAACGCGAAGCCGATCTTGGAGACACCGCCGTCCAGCACGAGCTGGATCAGCAGGTGGCCGAGGACGAGGACGACCAGCACGATGCCGGACAGGCGCATGAAGAGCCAGCCGTACATCTCGAAGTTGGTGCGGGTCGACTTGGGGGTCTTCTTGGTACGCGCGCGGGGCGGCTCGATCACCGGAGCCGGGTGGTCCGCGTCGTACAGCGACACGGAGTCGTGCGGCGTTGTGGTCTCTGCGGAGGACATCTCAGCTCCCGAACAGCGTGCGCAGGGTGTGCTGCAGCACGGGGTAGAAAGCGCCGGCCATCAGCACGACCCAGACGCCGACGACGGTCCAGAGCAGCTGCTTCTGGTACTTCGGGCCCTTCGACCAGAAATCCACGGCGATGACCCGCAGGCCGTTGAGCGCGTGGAAGAGGATGGCGGCCACCAGGCCGTACTCCATCACGTTGACGATGGGCGTCTTGTACGTCGCTACGACGTCGTCGTACGCCTGGGGAGAGACGCGGACGAGAGCGGTGTCGAGGACGTGCACGAACAGGAAGAAGAAAATGAGGACGCCAGTGACTCGATGAGCCACCCAGGACCACATGCCTTCCCGGCCGCGGTACAGCGTTCCAGCCGGCACTGAAAACCCTCCGGGAGCGGGGATTGGGGGCTGCCGCCAGCTTCTAACAGGTAAGAGAGGAGCACTGTCGGTCGGGCCCGGCCGGGTACGGTCCACCGGCCCTGGCCATCGTAGCGACGACGTGTCGGTTCGCTCGCCCGGGGTCCTTAGGTGTGATCAAACAGGCACGTACGGCCTACTCGGGAGGGGTGCGGGCCGCCCTGGAAGCCCGATTTCGGGGCGTATGTTCGTACGGGCGTTCGAGTTGCGGTCTTCCGCGTGCCGCGCGCCGGTCACGCCCCCGCTCACGTCCCCGCGCACTCCTGCGCGTCCGGTACGGGTGTGACCTCCGGTACGCGCGCGGCCTCCGTGACGAGTCGGGCCAGTCGCCCGCGGGCGAGCCGCCGCGTCTCGTCGGCGGTGACGGCGCGCTCCTCGTCGGGCTCATGGGTGAGCCGCACGCGAATCGCGGCGAGCACCTGACCCAGCGCCTCCTCCGGCGCGAAACTGTCCAGGCAGATCACGAAGACATGGCCGAATTTGCTCTCGTACGCGGCGTGCGCGGCCCGTAGCGCGGTGTATGCGGCGAGTGTGCCCAGACCTGACAGCCCTGGCAGCCCCGGCGGGCCGGCCGGGTCGCCGCTGCCGGCGGCCAGCGGCGGGTGATGCGCGGCGTGCTCGCCCGCGAGCGCCTCGGCGAGGTCGGCGGGGGTGAGGTCGTAGGCGGCCTCGTCGGCGGCGGCGAGCAGTGCGTCCAGGTCGGGGTAGGGGCGGTGGGCCGCGATCCGCTCGATCCACCGGCGGCTGCCGCAGCAGGCGCGCAGGGCTTCCTCGGCCGCTCGGGGGGCGGCGGAGTTGAGACGGTCGAGACCGTGGTGCATGAAATCCTCGGGCTGGATCGGGCTGGATCGGGTGGGCATATCGGGTGGGCATGAGGGTGTGCGGTGGTGCGAATGGGCTGGGGAAGGGGTGAAGGGTGAGGCTCAGGGGGATGGAGTCGTCACCGTAGCGATGCGACTCGGCCACTGTCCGACGGATGCACGAATTTCACCCGGACGTGAGGCGCTACGGGCGCGTAACTGACGGCTGAAGGGGCAACACCCCATACCTTCGCCCCGGAATCACACCAATCATCCGGACTCATAAGCTTTTGCAACCAAGCAGGAGGAGCGCGCCATGCGGTTGCCCCGCAGCATCAGCCGGACAGCGGTCGTACGGGCCGCCGTCGCGGGCGCCGTCGTGGTCGTGGCCGTCGTCATCGGCTTCCTCGTATGGCCGAAGGACGACGGTCCCAGCGCCCCGAGCGCGGCCTCCCACAGCCCCACGCCCACCCCCGCCGCCACCGGCCCGCTGTCCAAGCCGCCCCGCACCATCCCCGCCGTGCGGGACTTCGACGCCGCCCGCGGCCCCGGCTGGCGGCCCGTGCACACCGCCCGCGTCATCGCCGACCCGAGCGGCCCGCTCGGCGAATCGACCCGCATCCTCGCCCGCGACCTCGACCTGAAGACCGCCTCCGGCCCCGCCCGCCGCGGCGACGTCGAACTCCGCCTCGGCCGTGACGGCGGCTCCGACGGCGGTCACGACGGCGGCCAGGACAGTGGCCAGGACGGCGGCCCCGAGTCGTACACCATGACCACCCGCGACGGCCGCGTCGTGATCACCGGTGCGGACGAGGCCGGCGCCTTCTACGGCACCCGCACCGTCGTCCAGGCCGTACGCTCCGGCGGGCAGGTGCCCGAGGGGACCGTGCGGGACCGGCCCGACCGCCCCCAGCGCGGCCTCAACCTCGACATCGCCCGCAAGTTCTTCGACGCCGACTGGATCGAGGCCCGCCTCCGCGAGATGGCCGACCTCAAGCTCAACCAGCTCTGCCTGCACTTCTCCGACGACCAGGGCTTCCGCATCGAGAGCAGCAGCCACCCCGAGATCGTCTCCGACCAGCACCTCACCAAGGCCCAGCTGCGCCACATCACCGACCTCGCCTCCAGCCTGCACATCGAGGTCATCCCCGAGATCGACTCGCCCGGCCACCTCGGCGCGGTCTTCAAGGCCCACCCCGGCCTCGAACTCCGCAACGCCGCCGGGCGCCCCGCGCGCGGCGCCGCGGACATCTCCGACAAGAAGGCCGCCGACCTCGTCGACGACCTGCTCCGCGAGTACGCCCCGCTGTTCCCCGGCCCGTACACGCACCTCGGCGGCGACGAGTACCTCGCCCTCATGGCCAGCGACCCCGAGAGCTCCTACCCGGGCCTCGCGGAGGCCGCTCGTACCAAGTACGGGCCCGACGCCAAGGTCCAGGACCTGGCGACGGGGTGGCTCAACGACCGGGCGGCCACCGTGGGTTCCCTCGGCGGCAAGGCCAAGGTGTGGAACGACGGCGTCCACGCCGGCGGCGTCGTCGCCACTGACAAGAACCGTGAGATCGAGTACTGGACCGGCACCGAGCTCGGCGCCCGCGACCCCCTGGAGTACCTGAAGGAGGGCCGCAAACTCGTCAACCTCAACGACGAGTTCCTCTACTACGTGCTCGGTCAGCCCAACCAGTTCCGCTACCCCACCGGGCAGCGGATCTACGAGCAGTGGTCGCCCGCCGTGCTGCGCGGCACCAAGCCCGTACCCGCCTCCCTCGCCGGACCGGACCGCGTGCTCGGCGGCCGGCTGGCGGTCTGGGGCGACATCCCCGGCGCCCAGACCACCGAGCAGGTCGCGCGCGGCATCCGGCTGCCGCTGCGGGCCGTGGCCCAGAAGCTGTGGGACCCGCGAAAGCCCCAGCTGCCCTGGAAGGAGTTCACGGCGCTGGCCGACCGCGTGGAGCACTGAGGGCCGACCGCGTGGAGCACTGAAGGCCGACCGCGCGGAGCACTGAGGACGGGGCCGCGGGGGCGTCACACGATGCGTACCTGGCAGTAGCCCCCGGGCGGTGCCGCGCCGCGGAAAGGCTTGTCAGTATGGGGGACAACCATTGCCGATGCTGGCGCATCTAGCTACGGCGGAGTGCGCGTTCGCGCGCCCGCGCATCTGAACGAGGGCCCCGATGAAGATCGAATTCCTGATTCACAACGCGTACGGAATCGGCGGCACGATCCGCTCGACCGTCAACCTCGCCGCAGCACTCGCTGACCGGCACGACGTCCGCATCACGAGCGTCAACCGCCCGGCGGACGCCCCCGAGCTGACGATCGATCCGCGCGTCCCCGTCACCCCCCTCGTCGACCTGCGCGAGGGCGCCGACACCGACGAGTACGCCGACCCGCTCAACCAGAAGCCCAGCGCACTCTTCCGGGACGAGCGGATCGACAACGGCCGGATGGCCGCCACCGCCCTGACCGACCAGCGGATCGCCGCGCACCTCGCCGCCACCGACGCCGACGTCGTCATCGCCACCCGCCCCAAGCTCATCGGCTACCTCGCCGAGTACGGCAGCGACCGCTACCTCCGGCTCGGCCAGGAGCACCTCACCCACGAGGCGCACGTACCCGAACTGCACGAGGTGATGGACCCCGCCATCGCCGCCCTCGACGCGTTCGCCACCGTCTCCGAGGCCGACGCCGGGCACTACCGGGACGCCCTCCCCGACGCCCGCGCGCGCATCCTGTGCATCCCCAACGCCGTGCCCGCCCCCGCCGCCGACCCCGCCGACCTCGGCGCGGGCGCCACCAACACCATCGTCTCCGCCGGCCGCCTCGTCGCCGTCAAGCGCTACGACCGGCTCATCGCGGCCTTCGCCAAGGTCGCCGCCGAGCGCCCCGACTGGAACCTGCGGATCTACGGGCGCGGCCCCGCCAAGGCCAAGCTGCGCAAGCAGATCGAGCGGCTCGGGCTGTACGAGCGGGTCCTGCTGATGGGCGCCCGCTCGCCCATCGAGACGGAGTGGGCCAAGGGCTCCATCGCCGCCGTCGCCTCCGACGCCGAGTCCTTCGGCATGACCATCGTCGAGGCCATGCACGCGGGCCTGCCCGTCGTCGCCACCGACTGCCCGTACGGCCCGCGCGAGATCCTCACCGACGGCACCGACGGCATCCTCGTCCCGCTCGACGACTCCGACGCCGTCGACGCCTATGCCGACGCGCTCCTGAGACTCACCGGCGACGCGGAGCTGCGCCGCACGCTGGGCGCCGCCGCCCGCCGTACCGCCCACCGCTACGAGCCGGCCACCATCGCCGGCCGCTACGAGCGGCTCTTCGAGGAACTGCGCCCCGGCTCCACGACGGCCGCCCCGGCCAAGGGCGGGCTGCTGCGCGGCCTGTTCGGCGGCAACAAGTCCGGCAACAAGTCCGGCAACAAGACGGCCGGGAAGAAGAAGACTGCCGCGCCCGCCCACAGCCCGGCCGACCCGAACCCGGGAGCGCGCTGCGCCGTGGAGAGCGACGGCACCCTGACCATCGCTCTCCGCTCCGAGCAGCTCACCGCCGCCGACTCCCACCTCCTGCTGCGCCACCGCGGCAGCAAGGGCAAGGAGTCCGTGCGCGTCGAGCTCCCCAAGCGCCGGGTGCCCGGCGAGCGCGTCGAGGTCCGCGTCGAGCGCTCGGCGCACACCATGGCCGAGGGCCGCTGGGACAGCTACGTGGAGCGCTCCGGCGACAAGACGCGCCGCCGGCTCGCGGCCGAACTGGTCGAGCAGAAGCGCCTGTTGACCCTCCCGCTCACCGAGACCGGCGACGGCGTCGGCCACTGGGTCCCGTACGAGACGAGCGACGGCTTCCTGGCCGTACGCACCTGGCAGCGCGCCGTGCACGCCGAGGCCGCCGAGGTCCTGGTCGGGGACGACGGCATCACGGTCACCGTCGACGTCGGCCCCGCCCTCGGCGGCAAGCGGCTCGGCGACGGCG
>NZ_JBHVHQ010000122.1:0-14220 GCF_042800135.1 Streptomyces sp. NPDC057654
GGGCCGAGCGGCGCGGCGCCTCCCTGTCGTCAGCGCCTCCCTGTCGTCAGCGCGTCACGGGCGCAGTGACTGCTGCCGGTCGAGCGTCTGCTGCCGGTCCAGCTTCGCGTCGTACGGCGCGAGCGGCTTCGCCAGCTTCGCGTCCTTCTTGACGGCGGCCGGGGCGACGCCCGCCCAGTCGAGGACCTCGGCCGTGGCCTTGGCCCGCTGGTCGGCGACGAGCTGGGCGATGTTCGAGCCGTGGTTGCCGCCGGGCGCGAAGAAGCGGTAGTCGTGGCGCTCCGCCGCGTCCCTGCCCAGCCGGAACGGCTCGGCGCCCCACGGGTCGTTCTGCCCGTACACGAACAGCATCCGCTCGCTGTCGTTGCGCACCCAGCGGTCGACGTCGCGCATCGCGCCGGGCTGGAACTTCATCGGGATGTCGCGCGGCACGTACGAGCGCGGCTGGTAGATGCCGGGGTACCGCAGCAGCCCCTTGAGGTGCGGGGACTTGAAGCTGGGCGAGCCGAGCTGGGTGCCCGCCTGGTAGTAGTACGGCGTGTACTTCTCCAGGCCCTGGTCGGTGTAGGCGTCGAAGCCCGAGATGGTGTCGACGAACTTGTACAGCTCGTCGGTGGAGGCGTTGGTCGCGGGGACGCTCGCGCAATCGCTCTGGAGGTGGTACTGCCAGAATGCCCAGATCAGGTCGAGCACGACGTTCTCGTACGCCTTGTCGGCGCTGCCCACGACCTTGAACGTCCGGCCGTTCGCGTCGGCCCACTTCTGGTAGCGGGCCACGATCTCGTCGCGGCGCACCAGGGCCTGGCGCTGTACGGAATTCAGCTGCGCGCGGCACGCCTTGTCGCCGACGGTGGCGAGGAACCGGTCGTACGCCGAGTCCTCCTTGTTGTTCACGTCGTTGGGCGCGACGTACGCGACGGTGCCGTCCATGTCGTCGGGGTGGAAGCGGCGGAAGTAGGTGGCCGTCATGCCGCCCTTGCTGCCGCCCGTGGCCAGCCAGTTCTTGGTGTAGATCGGCTTGAGGGCCTTGTAGAGGCGGTGCTGATCGTCGGCGGCCTGCCGGATGTCGAGCTTCGACCAGTCGGCGGGCTGCGGCCGGGACGGCGTGAAGTAACGGTACTCCAGGGAGACCTGGTTGCCGTCGACGATGCGGGTCGGCTCGCTGCGGCTGGGCGTCGTGGAGACGTTGTAGCCGGAGGTGAAGAACACCGTCGGCCGGTCCGTGGACTTGTTCAGCAGGGTGAAGCGCTGCTTGAACGTCCCCTTGGACGGGTGGCGGTGGTCGATCGGCTGATCATAGGTGAACACGAGGTAGCGGTAGCCCTCGTAGGGCTTCTCCTCGACGAAACTCATGCCGGGTATCTTCAGGACGCGTTCCTTGATGTCCGGCTCCGCGGCGGTGGCCGCTCCCGCCGGTGCCGTACCGGCGCCCACGGTGCCTACGAGCACCGCGAACGCCGGCAGCCATCTGAGTGCCTTGCGCATTCGCCCCTCCTGGGGTCCCTGGCTTCACAGAGATCGCCGTGAACCTATCGGGACACCACCCGCCCCGACTAGCCCTGATCGGGGCGGGATCGGGGGCGGCGGGGCGGGGCCCAGGAGGCGGGAGGGCGCGCTGCTCACTATTAGAGCCTCACCGGATTTCAAACCGGTTGGGTCTCCCGCATCTCACACCGGCAGCGTCTCTTTCACACCGGCAGCGCCTCGCCCGTGAAGGTCCGCCACAGTCGCGCGTACCGGCCGTCCGCCGCTAGGAGCTCGTCGTGCGTGCCGTCCTCCACGACGCGCCCGTGGTCCATGACCACCACCCGGTCCGCGCGCGCCGCCGTGGTCAGCCGGTGGGCGACGACCAGGGTGGTGCGCTTGCCCGCGAGCCGGTCCGTGGCCCGGTTGACCAGCGCCTCGCTGTGCAGGTCGAGGGCGGCGGTGGCCTCGTCGAGCAGCAGGATGTCCGGGTCGACGAGTTCGGCACGGGCCAGGGCGATCAGCTGCCGCTGGCCGGCGGAGAGGTTGCGGCCACGCTCGGTGACCGCGTGCAGATAGCCGCCGTCCAGGGTGGCGACCATGTCGTGCGCGCCGACGGCCCGCGCGGCGGCCTCCACCTCGGCGTCGCTCGCGCCAGGACGCCCGTACGCGATGGCGTCGCGGACCGTGCCGGGGAAGAGGTACGGCTCCTGGGGCACCACGCCGAGCCGGTGCCGGTAGGCGGTCGGGTCCAGCTCGCGCAGATCGTCCCCGTCGGCGCGGACGGCGCCCGCGGTCGGGTCGTAGAACCGGGCGACGAGCTTGACGAGCGTCGACTTGCCCGCGCCCGTCTCGCCGACGAACGCGACCGTCTGCCCGGCAGGGATCGTCAGATCGATCCCCGCCAGCGCCTCCTCCGCCTCGTCGCCCGCTCCGTAGTGGAAGCGCACGCCGTCGAAGGCGATCTCGCCGCGCAGCCCCCGGACGTCGCGCGGCTCGCGCGCGAGCGGCGTCGTGGTGGGCTCGCGCAGCAGCTCCTGGATGCGGCCGAGCGAGACGCTCGCCTGCTGGTAGCCGTCGAAGACCTGCGAGAGCTGCTGCACGGGGGCGAAGAACAGGTCGATGTAGAGGAGGTAGGCGACGAGCGCGCCCGCCGTCAGGGTGCCCGCGCCGACCCGCCCCGAGCCGACGATCAGCACGAGGGCGGCGGCCACGGAGGACAGCAGCTGGACGAACGGGAAGTAGACCGAGATCAGGAACTGGCCGCGCACGCGCGCCTGCCGATACCCGTCGCTGCGCTCCGCGAAACGCCGCGCGCCCGTGTCCTCCCGCCGGAACGCCTGCATGATGCGCAGCCCCGCCACGCTCTCCTGGAGGTCGCCGTTGACGGAGCTGACGCGCTCGCGCGCCAGCTCGTATGCCTTGACGCTCTGGCGGCGGAAGAAGACCGTCCCGATGATCAGCGGCGGGAGCGTCGCGAAGACGACGAGCGCGAGCTGGAGGTCGATGACGAGCAGGGCGACGAGGATGCCGAAGAAGGTCAGCAGGGAGACGACGGCGGTGATCAGGCCGGTCTGGAGGAACGACGACAGGGCGTCGACGTCGGTCGTCATCCGCGTCATGATCTTGCCGGTCAGCTCGCGCTCGTAGTAGTCGAGCCCGAGCCGCTGGAGCTGCGCGAAGATCTTCACGCGGAGCGCGTAGAGCACCCGCTCGCCGGTGCGGCCCGTCATCCGGGTCTCGCCGAACTGCGCGGCCCACTGCCCCAGCACCACCAGCAGGGCGAGCCCGGACGCCGTCCACACCGCGCCGAGCGCCAGGCGCTGTACGCCCTGGTCGATGCCGTGCCGGATCAGTACGGGCAGCAGCAGCCCGGCCACCGCGTCGACGGCCACCAGCGCCAGGCTGACGGCGAGCGGCTTGCCGAAGCCGCGCAGCAGACGGCGCAGCCCGTAGGACTCCTCGGGGCGCGCGGCCCGCTCCTCGTCCACGTCGGGCACGTCGTCGGCGGGCGGCAGCGCGGCCACCTTCGCGAGCAGTTCGGGCGTGGCGGGCATGCCGGCGAGGGCGTTGTCGGCGGGGGCGGACGATGATGATGCGGAGGCCGCGGCGTCGGGGCGTACCCACAGCTCGGGGGTGACGGCGCCGGGGGCCTGTGGGCCGGGGGCGGCGCTCACGGCCGTATCGGCGCTCACGGCCGTATCAGGCTCATCGGATACGGCGGATACATCGGATACATCGGGGGCGTCGATGAGGCCCGTAGCGGACGCCTCGCCGCCGAATCCGCCCGCGGTCGCGGTCGCGCCAGCGCTCGCGCCCGTACGGAACCGGTCCTCCGCCCCCAGCTCCTCCGGGTCCGTGAGCAGCCTGCGGTAGACCTCGCAGCGCTCCTCCAGCTCCTCCCGCGTGCCGATGTCCACAAGGACGCCCGCTTCCAGGACCGCGACGCGGTCGGCGAGGGCGAGGGTGGAGGCGCGGTGGGCGATGAGGAGCGTGGTGCGGCCCGCCATGATGGAGCGCAGCGCCTCGTAGATCTCGTGCTCGACCCGCGCGTCGACCGCCGAGGTGGCGTCGTCGAGGAGCAGCAGCCGGGGGTCGGTGAGGATCGCGCGGGCCAGGGCGACGCGCTGGCGCTGGCCGCCGGAGAGGGTCAGGCCCTGTTCGCCGACCTCGGTGTCGTAGCCCTGCGGCAGGGCGGTGATGAACCCGTCGGCCTGCGCGGCGCGCGCGGCGGTGCGCACCTGCTCGTCGGTGGCGTCCGGGAGTCCGTACGCGATGTTGTCGCGGATGCTGTCGGAGAACAGGAAACTGTCCTCGGGCACCAGGCCGATCGCGTCGCGCAGCGAGGCCGTCGTCAGGTCGCGTACGTCGTGGCCGCCGACGCGGACGGCGCCGCCGGTCACGTCGTAGAAGCGGGGCAGGAGGAGCGAGACGGTGGACTTGCCGCTGCCGGAGGCGCCGACGAGGGCGACGGTCTCGCCCTCCTCGATGCGCAGCGAGAACCCGTCGAGCACGGGGTGCTGGACGGCGGCGGCCCCGTCGTTCTCTTCTTCCGAGGCATTGTCCGACGCGTTGTCCGACGCTTTCGCGTAACCGAAGCTCACGTCGTCGAACTCGACCGTGGCGGGCGCGTCGTGCGGCAGCCCGACGGCGTCGGGGCGCTCCTTGATGACCGGTTCCGTGTCGATGAGCTCGAAGACGCGCTCCACGCCGGCCCGCGCCTGCTGCCCGACGGTCAGCATCATCGTGAGCATCCGCACGGGCCCGACGAGCTGCGCGAGGTAGGTGGAGAAGGCGACGAACGTGCCGAGCGTGACCTGGCCGCGGGTGGCCATCCAGCCGCCGAGCGCGAGCATGGCGACCTGGCCGAGCGCGGGTACGGCCTGGAGGGCGGGGGTGTAGCGGGAGTTCAGCCGTACCGTGCGCAGCCGGCCCGCGAAGAGCCGGCGGCTGACCTCGCGGAGCTTGCCGGTCTCCTGCTCCTCCTGGCCGAAGCCCTTGACGACGCGGACGCCGGTGACGGCGCCGTCCACGACGCCGGCGACCGCGGCGGCCTGCCCCTGCGCGTACCAGGTGGCGGGGAAGAGCCGGGTGCGGCTGCGGTTGGCGAGGAACCACAGGGCGGGGGCGACGGCGAGGGCGACGACGGTCAGCAGCGGGGAGAGCGTGGCCATCACGACGAGGGAGATGACGAACAGCAGAATGTTGCCGATCATCATCGGCAACATGAAGAGCAGGCCCTGGATCAGCTGGAGGTCGCTGGTCGCGCGGCCGACGACCTGCCCGGTGGACAGCTCGTCCTGGCGTCTGCCGTCGAGTCTCGATATCGACTCGTACATCTCGGTGCGCAGGTCGTGCTGGACGTCGAGCGCGAGCCGCCCGCCGTAGAAGCGGCGGATGTAGGTGAGGGCGTAGACGGCGATGGCGGCGACGATCAGCAGCGTCGCCCAGGGGGCGAGCGGCCGGCTGTGCGAGCCGATCACGTCGTCGATGATCAGTTTGGGAACGAGCGGTACGAGCGCCGTGACGGCCATCCCGGCGAGTGAGGAGCCGAGGGCCAGCAGTACGTTGCGCCGATACCGCCAGCAGTAGCGTGTGAGCCGCCGCGCCCAGCCCTGCTCTGTGTTCTGTGCCGTCACCCGAGTCCTCCCGCCGGCGTCCTCTACCGGAAGGCTGCAACACCCTGGCGTGCGGATTTCATCCTGCGGCAACAATCTGTGGCGGCGGGTGACGACAAGTCGACATCATGATCGGGAGCGGGGGAGCCGCGGGAGGGCGGGCGCTCGCGCGGCGCCCACCCCTCCCCGCTGCCGCTCTCAGGCGGCGACCGGCCCGCCCACAGCCCCGGCCAAACCGCGCACATCGGCCGGTTCGGGCGATTCCCGCGCCTCCGGAGGCGCGTCGGCGGCGAGCCGCAGCGCGCACTCCACCGCGAGCTCGTCCAGGCGCAGCCCGAGCGCGCCGGCCAGGGCCGTGATGGTGAAGAAGGCGGGGGTCGGCGCCCGGCCGGTCTCGATCTTGCGGAGGGTCTCGGCGGAGATTCCGGCGAGGGCGGCGATCTCGGCCATGCTGCGCTCGCCGCGGGCCTGCCGGAGCAGGACGCCGAGGTGACGGCCGCGTTCACGCTCAAGCTCGGTGAGAGGGGTGCGTACCATGACTGTGATACTAATACCGGTATAAGAATGGGGCAAAAGCCGGTGGAGCGGCTCGCGGGACGGCAGCCCGTGGAGCAGCCCTACTCCTCCGCCTCCAGCTCGACGATCCCGGCGGGCTTCTTGGCGTCCGAGGAACGGACGGTCACCGCGATGTAGCGGACGGCACCGGCCTCCGTTCCCCTCCGGGCGCCGCTCCAGTGCCGCCCGTCCGGCGAGGTGCGGACCTCGTACGACTCGGGGTGTACGACCGTCCAGCGCGGGGTGATGGCCGAGAGGCGCACGGGGCGGCCGAGGTCGGCGGTGAGGGTGCCGTTCGCGCCGTCCGGGACCCAGGCCGTGGCCGGGTTGCCGTCGAGGGCGGCGGCCGCGTACTGCCCCGGCTGCTCCGAGGTCGCCGAGGCCGCCCGGCACCTGGCCGCGTTACGGGTCGGCGCGAGGTCCGGCCGCCGGGTCTCCAGCACGGCGGGGGCCCCGGCCCGTACGGACCGCGTGCCCTGCGGGGTCTCGATCTCGAAGGGCGCGCCGTGGGTCAGCGTCACGGTGGTGCGGTGCGCGCCGAGCGCGATGTCGTACGTACGGCCCTGCCAGCGCTGCCCGCGCAGGGTGACGCCGCGGGCGAGCTGCGGCGGCAGCATCGGGTCGAGGTGCAGCCGGCCCTCGCGCGGGCGCTGCCCGGTCAGGCCGTGCGTGAAGACCTGGAGGAAGCCGCCCTTACCCGTCGTGAAGTCCTGGGCCGGGGAGCCGGACAGCGGATCCGAGGCGCCCGCCTTCTCGCCGCGCGCCTCGGAGAACAGCTGGAAGGGACCGCGTACGAACGGCTCGATGGAGCGCCTCAGATAGGTGTACGTCGAGCAGCCGGGCTCGCCGATGGCGGCGGCGTCGACGGCGTGCACCGAGTCGGTCATGGCGGGGCCGTCGGGGTCGGTGCGGGCGGCGTAGTAGTCGAGGGTGGCGGCCGCGGCGCGCTTGGTCATCGGCCATTCCAGCGGATACATCAGCAGGACGGTGTCCGCCTGCTTGATGACCGAGCCGCGGTAGCCGTCGTACTGCTGGAAGACCTGCTTCTTCGCGTCGTAGGGGATGCGCAGCTTGCCTGCGACGGCGTTCCAGGCGGCGGGGGCCTTGTGGCCGAGGAGCGCGGCGGCGCGGGTGGCGGTGCGCAGGGTGGTGGCCGCGCCCGCGTTGGTGAAGACGCCGTCGTCGACGCCGTTGCTGTACTCGTCGGGCCCGGCAACGTCCTTGATGGAGTACGTGCCGTCCGTATTGCGGGTGGCGCGCCCGGCCCAGAACTTCGCGACGCCCTCGATCACGGGCCAGCCGCGCTCGCGCAGCCAGCGGGTGTCCTTGGTGGCGAGGTAGTACTGCCAGGCGGCGAGGGCGACGTCGCTCTGGAGGTGGTTCTGGGTGCGGCAGTGCGGCGGTTCCCAGCTGTGGCACTCGCTCCACAGACCGCCGCGGCTGCCGCTGGTCCAGGGGTAGAAGAGGCCGGGGTAACCGAGCTTCTCGGCGTTGGCGCGGGCCCCGGCGCGGGTGCGGTAGCGGTAGTCGACGACGGACTTGGCGAGTTCGGGGTGGGCGGTGAGCAGGGCGGGGTACATCCAGGTCTCGGCGTCCCAGAAGACCAGCCCGCCGTAGTTGTCGCTGGACAGCCCGGCGGGAGCGATGCTGTCGGCCGCTCCGGCCCGCGTACTGGCGAGCAGCCCGTACTCGGCCGACCGCACCCACGACTGGAGCGCCGGCTCCCCCGCCACCTCGATGTCGCTCCGCCACAGCTCCCGCCAGGCGGCCTCATGCCGCGCGAACAGCGCGTGCCAGCCGCGGCCGGCGGCGCGCCGGGAGGCGGCGAGGGCGGCGCGCTCGGGGGCGCGCGAAGTGAGGGCGGTGTCGACGCCGACGTATTTCACGAACTCGTAGCCGTGCCCGGCACGGACGGGAAAGGTCCGGGCCTGACGTGTGGTCAGTTCCCTCGCCGGACCGGCCTTCCGTTCACTTGTCGTACGCACCTCCGCCCCGGCCCGCAGGGTGGAGGCGACGGCCCCGTCGGTACGCGTCCCGTCCGTACGGAACGTCACGGCCATGGACCGTCGGCTTTGGGAACGATCCCCGCCCCCGGTCTGCGCGACCCGCCGCGCCCCGCGCCCGTCGATGACATCGGTGACGGTCGCCTCGCCGCTCCAGCGCGGCGTCATCCGCAGCCGAACGGCCCCCACATGCGGATCACTCCGGTCCGCGACGACGTCGTACACCAGATCCGTGGCCCGGCCGTCGCCCGCGGTCCAGGTCAGCGAGGTGGTGACCACCCCGCGCCGCAGATCGAGCTCCTGCCGGTAGCGGGAGATCCGGTGGGCGGCCGTACCGGAGGTGAACGTCTCCCCGCGCTCCCCGCCGGTCCTGACGGTGAGCGGCGTCCAGGTCGGGATGGCGGCGATGACCTGTCTGTTCCCGGTGGTCGCCGGATGGTGCGCGTACAGCCCGGCCACGAACGAGCCGTCATAGCGCGGGGTGAACAGCGGCCACCCGGTCTTGCCGCCGCTCGCCGCGTATCCCGCGCCGGCGGGCGGCACGCGCTGACCGAGGTAGCCGTTGCCGACGTAGGCGTGGTGGCTGTCGTCCGGATCGATATGAGTGGCCGTCAGTTTCCAGGGGTCGGCCTGAGGAGTGGCGGCGGTGCGGACGGGCACGGCCCGGCCGGCCGGAGCGGCGGAGGTCGCCGGAGGAATCGCGGCCACGAGAACGCCCGCGAGAAGAGGGGCGATCAGTCGAGTGGCGCGTGAGGGGGTCGTCACCGCAGCGAACATAAAGTTGTGAACGCTTCAGGTCAACGCAGCTCGCATTGGTGTGAAGAAATGAATCAGGATGGCGGAGGGGATTCCTGCGGCCGCTCCCGTGCGGAGCGGCCGAGGCGGGGCGGGTCCTACGAGCGCGCCTCCGCGATCTGCCGGGACATCAGGGTCGTCAGTTCGTACGCCGTGTGAGAGGCGGCCACGGAGGTGATCTCGGCGTGGTCGTAGGCGGGAGCGACCTCGACCAGGTCGGCCGAGACGAGGTGGCAGTCGGAGAGGCCGCGCAGGATCTCCAGGAGTTCGCGCGAGGTGAGACCGCCCGCCTCCGGGGTGCCGGTGCCGGGGGCGTGGGCCGGGTCGAGGACGTCGATGTCGATGGAGATGTACAGCGGGCGGTCGCCGATGCGCTGGCGGAGCTGGTCGGCGACCTCGTCGACGCCGCGTCGCATGACGTCCGCCGACGTCACGATGCCGAAGCCCATCTTCTCGTCGTCGTCGAGGTCCTTCTTGCCGTACAGCGGGCCGCGCGTGCCGACGTGGGAGAGGGCCGAGGTGTCGAGGATGCCCTCCTCCACGGCCCGCCGGAAGGGCGTGCCGTGGGTGTACTCGGCGCCGAAGTACGTGTCCCAGGTGTCGAGGTGCGCGTCGAAGTGCAGAAGGGCGACCGGACCGTGTTTACGGGCCATCGAGCGCAGAAGGGGAAGCGCGATGGTGTGGTCGCCCCCCAGGGTCATCAGCCGGGCCCCGGTGTCCAGGAGGTCGTCCGCCGCCGCCTGGATCGACTCGACGGCCTCTTCGATGTTGAAGGGATTGGCGGCGATGTCACCGGCGTCCGCGACCTGCGCGAGGGCGAAGGGGGACGCGTCCTGGGCCGGGTTGTACGGGCGCAGCAGCCGCGACGCCTCGCGGATCGCGTTGCCGCCGAACCGCGCTCCGGGCCGGTAGGACACGCCCGTGTCGAAGGGCACGCCGACCACGGCGACGTCGGCGCTGCCGACCTCGTCCAGGCGGGGCAGCCGGGCGAAGGTCGCGGGCCCGGCGTAGCGCGGGACGCGGGAGGAGTCGACGGGGCCGCGAGGGACACGGGGGGCGTGGCTGGTCATGCGATGGCCTCTCGTACGGGTCGGGTCGGTCGGGTCGGAACGGTACGGGCTCTGGTCCGCGTGGTGGTGCGGCTGCCTGGTACGTGCTGCTGGAACGTACCGAGCGTAGGCAGCGCCACGGATTCCGCACATGTACGTATCCGTGGATCCGACCACCCCATATGGACACCACGTCCAGCTGAAACCGGCACAGGGGACAATGGGTCCCATGCCGATACCCAGCCGTAGCGAACTGATCGACCATCTCGTCCGTACGCGCATCGCGGGCGATGTCGCGACCCCACGGGAGAACAACCTCGACCACTACCGCAAGCTCGCGAACGGTGACCGCCATTACTGGCTGGGGCTGGAGCTGGGCGACCGCTGGGCCGACGAGCAGGACGTGCTGGCCGTGATGGCGGAGCGGTGCGGCGTCAGCGACGACCTGGGCCACCGCGCCGGGCAGGACACCATCGACCCGGAGCTGACGGTCGCCGCCCTGGACCGCGCCGCGGTCGTGCTGGCCAAGGCCGCCGAGGACCGCAAGCGGGTGCTGTTCGCGACCGGCCACCCGGGCGGGCTGCTGGACGTCCACCGGGCGACGGCCGCCGCGCTGCGCGCCGCCGGCTGCGAGATCGTGGTGATCCCGGAGGGGCTTCAGGCGGACGAGGGCTTCGTGTTCCAGTTCGCGGACGTGGCGATGCTGGAGCGCGGCGCGACGCTGTGGCACACCCACTCCCCCGAGCCGATGACCGCCATCCTCGACGGCCTCGCCCGCGAGGGCCGGCCGCTGCCCGACCTGGTGGTCGCCGACCACGGCTGGGCGGGCTGCGCGGGACAGCGCGGCATCGACGCGGTGGGCTACGCGGACTGCAACGACCCCGCGCTCTTCCTCGGCGAGGCGGAGGGAACGCTCCAGGTCACGGTGCCGCTCGACGACCACGTCACCAGCCCGCGGTTCTACGACCCGATGACGGCGTACCTGCTGCACGCGGCGGGGCTCTCCTGACCCTGCACCCTGCACCCTGCCGTGAGCGACTGCTCCGGGTGCGGTCGGTACGCCCCCGGAGCCGCGGCCGGTTCCGGGACGGCACACCATCCGAGGAATCGTTTCTCCACCCTCCCCGGACGCCGCCTACCCCCGGCCGCGAGGAACGCGCACCACGCCCTCCTGGATGACCGAAACGGCCAGCTGCCCGTCCGCCGTGTAGATGCTGCCCTTGCCCAGCCCCCGGCCACCCTGCGCCGTGGGGCTCTCCTGGTCGTACAGCAGCCACTCGTCGGCCCGCAGCGGGCGGTGGAACCACATCGCGTGGTCCAGGCTGGCTCCGACGACGTCGCCGACGACCCAGCCGCCCCGCCCGTGGGCGAGCAGCACGGAGTCCAGGAGCGTCATGTCGGAGACGTAGGTGACCAGGCAGACGTGGAGCAGGGGCTGGTCGATGACGCCGTCCAGTTTGCCGTTCGTCCGGAACCAAACCTGCGACTTCGGCTCGCGCGGCTCGCCCACGCCGGCGTACGGCGGCGCGTCCACGTACCGCAGGTCCACGGCCGCCCGCGCCTCCAGGAGGTACGCGACGGCCTCCTCGCTGAGGGCCCCGCCCGCGTACCGCGGCAGCATCTCGGCGGCCGTCGGCAGGGTGAGCGGGTCGGGCGCCTTCGGCATCGGCTCCTGGTGCTCCATCCCCTCCTCGTACGCCTGGAACGACGCGGAGAGATGGAAGATCGGCTGCCCGTGCTGCACCGCCACCACCCTTCGGGTGGTGAAGGAGCGGCCGTCGCGGATGCGGTCGACGGTGTAGACGATGGGCGCGCCGGGGTCCCCGGCGCGCAGGAAGTACGCGTGCAGTGAGTGGACCGCGCGGTCGTCCGGGACCGTGCGGCCCGCGGCGACCAGCGCCTGTGCCGCGACCTGGCCGCCGAAGACGCGCGGCACCACGGAGCGGCGGCTGAGGCCGCGGAAGATGTCCTGCTCGATCCGCTCCAGGTCGAGCAGGGCGAGCAGGGACTCCAGTGCTTCGTTCATCATTGGAGTATCCGTTGAGGTGCGGTGGGACCGCCGGGCGGGCCGCCCGACGGTGCAGCCGAAAAGCCCTCCGAAGGCCCCTAGAGGCCCATCGACTTGGCGATGATGGAGCGCATGACCTCGCTCGTGCCGCCGTAGATGCGGCTGACGCGGGTGTCCGCGTACAGCCGGGCGATCGGGTACTCCATCATGTAGCCGTAGCCGCCGTGCAGTTGGAGGCACTTGTCGATGACGACGCCCGCGCGCTCGGTGGTGAAGAGCTTCGCCGAGGCCGCGTCCGCCGGGGTCAGCTCGCCCGCGTCGTGCGCCTCCAGGGCGCGGTCCACGACGGCCTGCATCGCGTCGACCTCGGACTTGCAGTCGGCGAGGACGAACTTGGTGTTCTGGAAGGACGCGACCGACTTGCCGAAGACGGTGCGGTCCTCGACGTACTCCTTGGCGAACGCGACGGCCGCGGCGGCCTGCGCGTAAGCGCCCACGGCGATGCTCAGCCGCTCCTGCGGCAGGTTCTGGCCGAGGTAGCCGAACGCCTTGCCCTCCTCGCCGAGCAGGTCCTCGACCGGGACCTTGACGTCGGTGAAGGACAGTTCGGCGGTGTCGGAGGTCTTCAGGCCCAGCTTCTCCAGCTTTCGGCCGACCGCGTACCCCTCGGACGTGGTGTCGACGACGAGGATGGAGATGCCGCCGCGCCGGTCCTCGGGGGTGGGCGGGGCGGTACGGGCGCAGACCAGCACCCGGTCGGCCAGCACGCCGCCGGTGATGAACGTCTTCGCGCCGTTGAGGACGTAGTGCGTGCCATCCTCGGAGAGCTTGGCGGTGGTCTTCATGCCGGCCAGGTCGGAGCCGGTGCCCGGCTCGGTCATGGCGATGGCGGTCATCATGTCGCCGGAGACGAAGGAGGGCAGCCAGCGCTGCTTCTGCTCCTCGGTGCCGTACTTGAGGATGTACGGGAGGCAGAGCGCGGAGTGCACGCTGGAGCCGCCGAAGCTGACGCCCGCGCGGGAGCACTCCTCGGAGATGATCGCGCTGAACTTGAAGCTGGTCTCGCCCGCGCCGCCGTACTCCTCGGGGACCTCGATGCCGAAGATCCCCAGCTCGCCGAGTTTCTTGTACAGGTCGCGCGGGACGCAGCCGGCCTCCCGCCATTCGTCGTAGTGGGGCACGACCTCGGCGGCGATGAAGTCGCGAATGGTCTGGCGGAACGCCTCGTGGTCCTCGTTGAACACCGTACGACGCACTGCACGCCTCCCTGGATCGGCTTGCTGGGCCCGGAGCGCCGGCCAGGAGTGGCTAAGCGCTTGCTCAGAAAAAGCTACCCGCCGGTCACTGAAACGTCCAGGGGTGAGATGAGCGCCGGAGCAGGCCCGGGGGCCGCGGGGCCGGCCGGAGGTCAGTGCGGCGTCACGGCCGCGAGCGCGCCGTGCGCCAGGCGGCGCAGCAGCGCGGCCATGGAGGCGCGGCCGGGCGTCGAGGCCCGGCGGCTGAGGTGCGGGGTGGAGTTGAGCAGGCCGAAGACGGCGTGCACGGCGGTACGCACCTGCGGCTCGGGGGCCTCGGGGTGCAGCTCGCGCACGGCGTCGACCCACAGCTCGACGTACTGCCGCTGGAGCTGGCGCACCAGCTTGCGGTCACTGTCCCGCAGCCGGTCCAGCTCGCGGTCGTGGAGGATGATCAGGTCGCGGTCGTCCAGGGCGAAGTCGATGTGCCCGTCGATGAGCAGGTCCAGCAGCGCCGCCGGGTCCCCCGCGGCCGCTTCCACGTGCTTGCGGCCCCCGGCGTAGAGCCGGCCGCTGATGCCGACGAGCAGCTCGGCGAGCATGGCGTCCTTGCCCACGAAGTGGCGGTAGAGGCCGGGGCCGCTGATGCCGACCGCCGCACCTATCTCGTCGACCCCGACGCCGTGGAAACCGCGCTCGGCGAAGAGGCGTGCGGCCTCCTTCAGGATCTGGTCGCGGCGGGTCGGGGCGGCGGCATGCGTGGTCATGAAATCAATTGTAGACAGCGGCATTAGTGGTCGTTAACCTGAACACAGCGCGTTAACGACCACTAACTAAGATCATCACCGAGCAAGGGAGCTCGTCCGGATGACCGCATCCCCGCCGGGGGCCGACCCCGCACCTCTGGCCGAGGCCCCGGTGCTGACCAGCTCGGCCGACCCGGCGTCCGACGCCTGGCGGGCCAACGAGGCCGCGCACCGCGAGCTCTCGGAC